>NZ_AZRK01000046.1 GCF_002895485.1 Petrotoga sp. 9PWA.NaAc.5.4 | reverse complement strand
TTTATTTTCGAAGAGAATTAGTAAAAATTAGCAAGACTAAAAAACATAAAAAAACAAATATTACAATTATTTTTAGTGGTTGAAAAAAACTCTATTTATTAATTTTTCCCATAGAATCTATACATAAGGAATATATTAAGTTATTGGATAAATTTGAAAGATTATATCAGTGCACAGAAAAGTTAACTAATAATTCTATATTTTAATAAACACTAAGAAATATTTATATATTCTTTAATAGTTACCTTTTAATGACTACAAATCATTTTAATCTTATTTTTTCAAGTTTGACATTTTTTCAAATAAGATGTAAGATATCTTTAAAAGAATTTCGAATTTTTTGCTGCAATTATTTTCATGATTATAAAAGGTGGTGAGAATGGGGCTATAGAAGAATGGTTGAACCTTAGTGAGCAAAGGTAAGGTTTAGTCAGGAAAGTTATAAGACAGTTTTAAAACATTTTTCCTTAAAAAAGAACAGGCAACTGAAGATTTTCAGTAGGCATATTAGTTTAAGGAGGTGTAAAGGTATGAGCAGTAGTATATTAATCTTTTTAATATTTTTGGTTATTTTTGGAGTTATCGTAAATTGGTTAGGTGTCAGAGCAAGAAGATTAATAAAAGGAGGTAGCGATTATATAATTGCTGGAAGAGAAGTAAATTTACTTGTGAATGTATTTGGTGTTGCGGCAATTGGATATGCTGGTACTACCTTAACTTTATCTCCTTCCTTTGCTTTAATGGGCGGATTCTGGAAAGGCGTAGCTATGTTGGGAATAGCCTATTCTGTGATAGGCATCGGGGGTTACGGTCTCTTAGTAGCACCACTTGCCAGAAGAAGCGGCGCACATACATTACCAGAATGGATGGAAATTAGATATGATAAACGAGTAAGAATAGTTGTGGCAATAACAGCAATTATCTCAATGATAGGTATAACAGCTAATAACATAGTTTCAGTAGCGTATATATTAGCTGGTTTTACAAATTGGAATTTATTACTTTTAATAGTAATAGCATTTTTGCTTTTCTTGGGGTATGTTTTTGCTTCTGGATTATGGGGTGTTGCTATTACAGATTTCTTTATGGGTTTTTTATGTATAATAGGTATGCCACTTTTAATAGTAACTTTGCTAATAAAATATGGGGGTTTTAATTTTATAGCTAACAACTGGCCAGGTGGAGGAAGTTGGTTAACATCAGGGATTACTGGTGGAACTTTCCCGTGGTTTTCTTTAAAATATCCGAGCTTTTTAGTAGCTTTGTTCTTATATGGATTTGCACTTGTATGGGGATCAAACCACTACTGGATTCGCTGCAGTTCTGTAAGGAGTGAGAGAATTGCAAGAAATTCATTTTTGTGGGCAGCATTGATACTTTTTTTGGCAAACGGTATTGTCTATGTACTTGTTGGTAGTTATGCTGGGGCAGCACATCCAACTGCATTTCAACCTATAGGTTCAACTCCAACAGCAAGTGCATTTGGCATTCTACTTCAAGAATTAAATCCCGTTATTGCCTCTTATTTATTAATTTCTACTATTGCAGCTTCGATTTCTACTGCAACTGCTACTCACATTGCTGGAAGTTCTATGCTTATAAGAGATTTTTATCAAAGATTTTTCAAGCCAAAAGCAACTTCTAAAGAATTAATAACACCTTCTCGAATAATTACTCTTTTGTTTGGAGTTATTACATTAGTTTTATGTTTTTATCCTGGAGGACCGGTTTTTCTTTTTGCTTTCAGTACTGCGTGGTTGCTACCTTCAGGAGTAGCTTTATTATTAGGCATGTACTGGAAAAGAGCTTCTTCAACAGGTACATTTTGGGGCGTTTTCTCAGGAATATTGTTATTATCAGTTTGGACTATCCTTGACTTAACAAAGATATATCCAATGACAGAAAGATTTGGGCATATGGCAATTCCAGGTTTCCTTTTAACATTTATAATAACCATTATTATTAGTTTATTAACACCCAAAAAAGCTACAAAACTAGAAGTAATGAAAGAAAAAATTAAGCTAAATGAATTAGAAACGAAGACATTGGACCTCATAAGCAAAGGAAGTAACGTACTATGCGATATATCTGACATTTTAAACGTTGACTCAAATGTAAGCAATAAAGCAATACTGAAGTTAGAAGAATATGGACTTATAAGAAGAAAATCCCAAGGTGGAATGGATTATTATCTTTTTGAAGTAACGGAAAAAGGTAGAGAATTTTTACCACAGCTGACTAAGGAAGACGAAATTCTTTTTCAAGATGGATTAAGTTCAGTCGCTTTCACCATATTGGCGTATATTTCCAATCATAAGAATATAGTGGTAGACGATTTGGTGGAAATCACAAAATTAGAGCCACTTTCTATCTCTGCAATTATTCAAAATTTAATTAGACAAGGATATGTAATAGAAGGAGGCTTAATAAGAAGAAAACTAAGAATCAGTGATAAAGGAAAAGGAGTAGTAGAGAAGTATAAGAAACTTCTAAATTATGAGATTTAATAAACTTTTATAAAATAACTAATAAATGCAAAGTTAATAGACTCGCACTAAAAGGAAATAGTTATGGAGCATGGGGAAGGGCATAAAAATAGGAAAATAATTTTGTTAAAACATTAATAAAGTTCTCGGGGATTTAAAAAATGATAATTTTTCGGAGAATAAGCATTTGATTTAAAGTGGGTCCAGGGCAGAGTCCTTCCTTCTCCTTCAATACAAGTACCGAAAAGGTTAAAAAATTAAGAATTAGTAAAGATTAGAATTGAGGAAGTATTTTGTAAAAAAATCAGTTCTAAAACATATATAATAAGGATTTTGGAATTTCTAAAGTGAGTAAAAATAATATAAAAAGGAGGTAAAAAAATTATGATAAAAATAATTGATTTAAGTGTTTTGATAGAAAGTGAATCTTCTTCGGAACCTTGGCCAGCAAAAATTGATTATTTTGACCATAGGGCAGGAGCAGTTGAGATGAGAAATAAATTTGGAGTTAAGCAGAGAGATTTGGTATATTCTTCAGGACTGGGATGGGCATATGAATGGCTCACTATTATGACCCATTGTGGGACGCATCTTGATGCTCCTTGGCATTTTTATCCCATGGCTGAAGGGAAACTCGCCAAAACTATTGACGAAATACCTCTTGAATGGTGTTTTTCGGATGGGGTGGTATTAGATATGCGCCATAAAAAAGCTGGTGAAGAGATTGCAGTAGATGACATAAAAAAAGCACTTAATAATATAAATTATACGATTAAACCCTTAGACATAGTCCTAATTGAAACGGGATGTGATAAAAAAATAGAGAGTCCTGACTATTTCTTACAACCAGGCATGAGTAGAGATGCGACACTTTGGATTCTTGATCAAGGGGTGAAGATTATAGGAATCGATGCATATGGTTATGATAGAGCATTCAAAGATATGGCAAATGATTACAAAGAAACTGGAGATGGACATAAAATTTGGCCTGCTCATTTTGCTGGAATCGAAAAAGAATATTGTCATATAGAAAAATTAGCAAATCTTGATCTCATTCCAAAACCTCATGGTTTTAAAGTGGCATGTTTTCCAATAAAATTGGCTAAAGCTAGTGCAGCTTGGATTAGACCCGTTGCTATTGTTGAAGTATGATGACTATCGAGTGCGAGGCTAGTATGTAATTAGCTTTATTATTTAGAAATTCGAAATTGGATTGTGCGTGGTTTCCAACAAAAACCTGTTACTATTATGTGAGGAGGCATATAGTATGAAAAACATAGAACCGATCGAAAATTGTACTTTGAAAGAACCTTATTTTACAGACGAAAAATGGATAACTCATTTAAATTATATTGATGAAGTTAGATCTCAAATGAAAATACCTGAAAAGGTAATTATCCATGACGTTACTTTAAGAGACGGGGAGCAAACGGCAGGAATAGTTTTTACCGAAGATGAAAAAGTTTTCATTGCACAAGAGCTTGATAAAATAGGGGTTCCTTTAATTGAAGTTGGAACACCAGCCGTATCAGATGATGATAAAAGAGTTTTTAAAAGATTATCTGAAATGAATCTAAAAGCAAAAACCCTTGCACTTTCAAGAATAACAGAAAAAGATGTTGAATTAGCAATTGAAAACAAAGCTGATGGAATATTTTTAGAGACTAGTGTTAATCCCTATTTCTTAAGACATGTCTTAGGAATGAGTGTTGATGACTTAATTCAAAAAGTTATTAAATGTGCCAAAATGGCTAAAGAAGCTGGCCTTTTTGTTGAGTTTTGTGGTTGGGAGACTTTTAGGGTTAGTAATTTAGACGTCTTAAGAAAAATTTTTACCGAGGTAGTAAAAAACGTTGAAGTGGACCAAATTGGTATTTCTGATACTTTTAATCAGGCACATCCTGTAGCAGTTCAATATTTGGTTCGCAAAATGAAAGAATGGATACCTGAAGTTCCGTTATCATTCCATATTCACAATGATTTTGGGTTTGCTACTGGTTCTGCACTAATGGCAATAGTGAGTGGTGCAGAAGCTATAGAGTGCTCTTTCAATGGTTTAGGAGAAAGAGCCGGGAATGTCGCAACTGAAGAAATAGTTGCTGCTCTTGAACTGCTTATGGATATTAATACCAACATCAATTTAAAAGAAATTTATAGAGTATCAAAAATAATAGAAGAGGTATCAAAATTAAAAGTTTCTAAATTGAAACCCATAGTAGGAGAAGCTATTTTTGACAGCGAGTCAGGTATCATAGTAGATGCCAATATTAAACTTGAAAATAAATTAGGACTGAAAGACAGTTTTTATCCTTATTCACCTACAATTTTTAATCGCCAGTCTAAATACGTAGCGGGTAAGAAAAGTGGAAGATCCTTTGTTGAATATGTGCTGAATAATAAAGGGGTATCCGCTACAAAAGAGCAGGTTGAAGAAATTCTTCAAAAAATAAAGGAGACAGGGATAATTCTTAAGAGTGTTCTTCCAGAAGATACTATCAATAAAATTATTGAAGAAATAATTAAATGATGAGAAAGGAGGATTACCCATTAATTTTGGGTATTCCTCTCTTAACTTTTTAGATACTTTTGAAGGGGAGGATTAATTATGCTGAGTGAAGGAGAACTATTTACAGGCCCTGATCCTGATGAAATGAGGGATTTCTTTAGAAAAAAAACGAAGAATTTGGTAAACAAACTAACTACTGTGTCAAAAGCCGTTTCAGAGTTAATTAATGATGGAAATTATATAGCAGTTGGTGGTTTCGGGATGGTAAGATTACCCACAGCAGTTCTTCTTGAAATTGTCAGGCAAAAAAAGAAAAATTTAGGTTTTTCAGGTCATACTGCTACACTTGATTGTGCGATACTTGTAGCTGGTAAAACTTTTAATAAGTGTGACATATCTTATGTGATAGGGCTTGAAGCATTCGGCATTCCAAAACAAACTCGAAAATATTTCGAGACAGAAGTAAATTATACTGAATGGACAAACGCGGCATTAGCATGGAGATATAAAGCTGCAGCAATGGGACTTTCCTTTATTCCCATAAGGACAATGATGGGAACAGATACAGCAAAATATAGTGCAGCAAAAGAAATTACTTGCCCGTTCACAGATAAGAAATATCTGGCTGTTCCTGCGTTATACCCAGATGTAGCTATAATTCATGTTCATGAAGCTGATATATATGGGAATAGTCACATACGCGGGATAACTGTTTCTGATCAAGATTTGGCTCGTGCAGCTAAAAGAGTGATTATAACATCAGAAAGAATCCTTCCAACAGAATTTTTTAGAAACAATCCTGAGAACACTACAATTCCATTTTACTTAGTAGACGCTGTAATAGAGGTTCCATTCGGTAGTTATCCTGGGAATATGCCCTATGAATATTTCTTAGATTCCGACTACATTCGAAATTGGATTGAAGCTGAGAAAGATGTTGAGGAATACAAAACATTCATTAATAAGAACATTTTCGAATGTAAAAATTTTTATGATTACTTAAATGTAAATGGAGGCTTTGAAAAAATGAAAATGTTACGAAATATTGAATATATGATTGATAATAAAAAGGGGAATTAAAATGGAAGAATATAACGAAATGGAACTCATGATATGTATTTCTTCAAGGTTGTTGGAAGATGGGTCAGTAATTTCTGTTGGAACGGGTGGTCCATGTGCAGCTGCTATGGTGGCTCAAAAATTATATTCTCCAAATTTGTTAATAACTTTTGAGGCAGGAGCTGTTGCTCCTTTGCTACCTTCTATGCCAGTGTCAGTAGGGGATTCTCGGACTATGTTCAAAGCTATTCAAACAACGTCTATGTCGGAAATTATGGAATCACTTCAAAGAGGAATGGTTGATTATTGTTTCCTTGGTGGAGCACAAATTGATATGTATGGAAATTTGAATTCGACACTAATTGGGTCAGATTATAGACATCCAAAGGTTAGACTTCCAGGAAGTGGTGGGGCAAATGATTTTGGCTCTCTTGCATGGAGAACCATTGTTATGACTCCTCAAAGTTCTCGTAGATTTGTTCAAAAGATTGATTTCATAACAACTCCAGGTTATCTCACGGGTCCTGGAGCAAGAGAAAAATCTGGGTTACCCCCTGGAACTGGACCTTATAAGGTTGTCACAAATCTTGCAGTATTGGGATATGATGAAGAAACTAAAAGGATGATGATAGAGTCAATTCATCGAGGAATTACGTTAGATGATATTAAGGTAAACACAGGTTTTGAATTGTTAATAAAAGGGAAAATACCATCAACTGAGCCTCCAACAAAAGAAGAACTTAGGGTGCTGAGAGATGAAGTGGATCCTTTAAAATTAATAATAGGTAAAGAGGCTGTTTAAGGAGGGGAAAATGGAAAAAGTTGATGTTATAAGTGTAGGAATGACTAAGTTTGGTAAGCATCCAGATAAAACTGGAAGAGATTTGGTTTTGGAAGCATTTTTAGAAACTATTAAAAATGTTGATAAAGGTATCAATATAAAAAAAGAAATAAAAGCTCTTTTTGTTGGAGATTTTACTCCCACCTTATATGAACATCAGGCTCATTATGGACCGTTAGTTACAGAATGGTTAGGAATTCAGGGAATTCCTGCATTTAGAACGGAGAGTGCGTGTGCCTCAAGTTCTGCAGCTTTGGCTGCAGGATATTTTGCAGTAGCTTCGGGAATGTATGATGTCGTAATGGTAGTAGGAGTAGAAAAGATGACTACTTTAGACACTTCTAGAACAACAGACGCACTATCT
The DNA here is from genome assembly GCF_002895485.1 of Petrotoga sp. 9PWA.NaAc.5.4. NCBI lineage: Bacteria > Thermotogati > Thermotogota > Thermotogae > Petrotogales > Petrotogaceae > Petrotoga > Petrotoga sp. 9PWA.NaAc.5.4. The sequence continues at coordinate 28,842 of NZ_AZRK01000046.1, read as the reverse complement.
GTTGCTGCTGATGATATTTTCGATCTCAATACAGGGATAACTTTCCCCGGATTGTTTGCTTTAATGGCTCAAGAATACTTTCATAAATATGGAGGAAATTGGGAAGACCTTCAGACAATAACGATTAAAAATCATTATAATGGGTCTCTAAATCCTAAAGCACAATTTCAAGAAAGTATTTCTTCAATTGCAAGAAAAACGGCGTTGAAAAAAGGAGTTTCATTTAAAGACGATATGGATTTTTTGAATTCTCAATTTAATCCGCTTGTAGCATATCCTTTGCGTCTATATGATTGTGCGCCTATTTCTGATGGAGCTGCAATTGCCTTTTTATCTAATAGTAAAATTTCGAAACGATTCACAGATAAGCCTATGCATATTATTGGTTTTGGAATGGGAACGGATACATTAGCTCTTGCTAACAGACATGATTTGACAACATCCGTTGCGGTTATAAACTCAGTACAATCAGCATACAAAATGGCTGGGATATGGCCAGAAAAAATTGATATAGCTCAATTACACGATTGTTTTTCGATAAATGAGATACTTTTATCAGAGGAAGTAGGTTTTTTTAAAAAAGGATGCGGCCTCGCTGCAGCAAAAGAAGGGAGGACTTCTTTAAATGGTGACAAACCCATAAATACAGATGGAGGTCTTAAAAGTAAAGGGCATCCTGTTGGTGCAACGGGAATAGCTATGATGCATGAAATATGGCTTCAGTTAAGAGGGGAAGCAGGTAAAAGACAAATAAAACAAGTTCCTAAAATTGGTTTAACTTGTAATGTGGGAGGATCTTCAGCAAGTTCATTTGTGTTTATATTAGAGATTTAGCGAGGTGAAGAATGATTATAATTCAAGACTATATAAATGCACTGAAAAAAGGCAAAATTTTCGGCTCCAAATGTAACAAATGTGGGAGTGTTACAATTCCTCCACATCCCGTTTGCCCAGATTGTGGAAATTTTGAAATGGACCTATTTGAAATAAAAAGTGAAGGTGAGGTAAAAAGTTTTACAATTATTTATATTCCACCTGAGCAGTTTAAAGAGGAATCACCCTATATTGTTGCAATTGTTAGTCTCAATGATGGAGGAGGCTCAATTTTAGGGAGACTTCTTGAAGTTGATCCTAATAATCCAGAAAATATAAAAATAGGGATGAAAGTAAAGTTTGAACCTTTGTTGAAGAATGATAAGATTGTTGTTGCGTTTAGACCTGTGTAGCTTTCTGAACTACTATTTTAAGTAAAGAAGGAGAGATAATATGCGTAAAGTCTTATTGTTTATCGTGCTACGTCAAAAAAGTCTCCAACTTATAAGTTGGAGATAAATTTGATAAAGCACTAATCTCATCAACAAATCATCATAGGTTGAAACAGGAAGCTACAACTCCTTAGTGAAACGTAAGTTATGGTAGTTCAGTAGCTCGTTAAAACACTCTAAAAATATTTGATTTTCTTCTTTTGTTCCTATAGTAACTCTTATTTTATTTTCTAAAACACCTTCATACTTTCTGACGATTATATTATTTTGTAAAAAAAACTCATATGCAGAATCTGCGGTGATATCTTTTATTTTGCTTAAGTCTAAAAGTAAAAAGTTTGAATCGCTTTTCATTGTGTAGGCTTTTAGATCTTGGCTTAATAACTCTCTTTCGTGAATAATGTAATCTATGTTTTTTCTTACATAATCATAATTTTCTATTATTGTTTCAACCATTTTTTCCGATAAAACATTGAAACTATATGGTGATTTTATTTTCATTATTTGATTTACGATTGATTGATTAGCTATCAAAGTACCTGCTCTTATTCCGGCAAGACCAAAAGCTTTGGAAAATGTTTTTAAAATTATTAAATTTGGGTATTCTTCTAAATATTTTATCATGCTCGTTTTGGAAAAGTCTGCATAAGCTTCATCCATAACAACAGGAACACCTGTTTTTAATACTTTTAATATTTCTTCTTCTGGTTGCAGGTTTCCAGTTGGATTGTTGGGAGAACAAATAAAAACAAGACGTGTATTTTCATCTACTTTTTTTTCAACCTCTGAAATTTCAAAGTTATTGTTGAGAGGAACTTTTTTTATGCCTACATTATTTAATGTTGAATAAAATTCATACATTTCAAAAGTAGGTGGGCAAACAATTACATGGTCTCCATTAAATATTTTAATTGTATAGGAGATTAATTCATCACTACCGTTTCCAACGATTATATTGTTTTTATCCAGAGTTATCTCGTAATTCCTAAAATAATAATTAAAAAAATCCGCGATTTTTTGTCGAATAGTATCGGATGTTAGTTCGGGGTATCTATTTAAATTTATCTCTTGTATCTTCTTGAAAAAGATATTTTTTATTTCGTCTGGAATGTCAAAAGGATTTTCATTTTTGCTTAAATTTATCATATTTTTTAAATCTTTTGAATATGATGGTTTATACTCTGGGAATTCATTTAAGAGCGGATTAAAATTAAACATTCAAGTTCCTCCTTCAAGAGTTTGTTTGCTAATCTTCTTTGTGACGCTTTTTTAGTTCTTGCATTATTTCTCCAAGTTCAATATTTTCATATGTTAATAAAACAAGTAAGTGGTAGATCATATCAGCCGTTTCATATATAATCCTTTCTTTATTAGGTGCTACCAAAACTTCAACTGCTTCTTCTCCAAATTTTTTATATATCTTTTCTTTCCCTTCTTTAAAGAGATAAGACGTGTAAGAACCATCTTTTGGGTTATTTTTTCTATCTTTTATTACTTCTTTGAGTTCATTCAATATATCAAGTGAATAATCGATGTTTGATTCTTGAAAATCGTTTAGTTTTTCAATCTCTCTGAAACAACTCTTTGTTCCAAGATGGCAAGCTACGCCAACTTGTTCTACCTTTAACAATAAAGTATCGTTGTCACAATCTATGTATACTTGGTTTAATTTTTGATAGTTACCACTTGTTTCTCCTTTCATTCTTATTCTATTTTTGCTTCGTGAATAATAATGTACTAATTTTGTTTGTAGCGTTTTATTTAAGGCTTCTTTATTCATATATCCTAAGGTTAACACTTCTCCATCTGAATTTTGAACTATTACGGGTACTAAGCCGTCATTTTTTTTCCAATCTATTTTGTTTAACAAATCTTCATTAAAGTCTAACATTTATTCCCAACTCCTTCAATTCTGTTTTAAGTTGATAAGGTGTATATGTACCATAATGGAAAATTGAAGCGGCCAAAGCAGCATCTGCACCGACTTGAAAAACATCGCAAAAATCTTTTACATTTCCTGCTCCACCTGAAGCAATAACAGGTATTTCTACACATTGTGCTATATTTTTAATCAATTCCAGATCATATCCTTTTTTAACTCCATCTGTATCCATAGACGTTACAAGCAGTTCTCCCGCGCCAAGTTCTTGACATTTTTTGGCCCATTCTATGGCATCTAAGGTTGTTCTTTTACTTCCGCCGTGAGTGTAAACTATATATTTGTTGAGGGTTATATCTTTTTTAGCATCTATAGCTACAACGACGTTAGAACTTCCAATAATTTTTGAAGATTCTTTTATAAGACTTGGATTTTCTACTGCTGCTGTGTTTATGAATACTTTATCTGCACCACTTTTTATTATTTCTAACATTTCTTCTACTGTATGCAATCCGCCACCAACTGTGAATGGAATAAAAAGTTCTTTTGATATTTTTTCTACAAGATCTTTAATAATTTTCCTTTTTTCTTTTGAGGCTGTTATGTCTAAGAAAACTATTTCATCTATCCCATCTTTTTCATATTTCTTTGCAAGTTCTATGGGATCTCCAGCTTGTTTTATATTTTCAAACTTCACTCCTTTTACAACTTTTCCATCTTTTATATCAAGAGCAGCTATTATTCTTTTAGTAAGCATTTTTATTCCTCCACCAATTCTTCTATATTTGCTTTACCTTCATATAACGCTTTACCCATTATAGCTCCTTTGAAACCTATGTTTTCCAATATTTTTAAATCTTTTTTATTGGTTACTCCACCTGCATATACAAATTCTTCATCATTCCAAAATCTTTTTATATTTTGTGAAACACCTTCTAAAGTTCCGTCTCTTTTGGTATCAGTGTAAATAAACCTTTTGGTATATTTTTTAAAGGTTTTGAAAGCTTCTATTACATCAATATCAGATTCTTCTAACCAACCTTTTGTTTTTAATTTACCGTTTTCCACATCTAAACTAATAGTGACATTAGAAAAGGAGGAAGTTACTTTTTCTAAGAAATTTAAATCAAAAGCTGCAGTACCAATTATTACGTAACTTACACCTATGTCATATGCTTTTTTTATACTATCGTATGTTCTGTACCCTCCTCCTACTTCTACTTTTACATCTGTTTCTTCGATTATTTTCTTAATTGTTTGCAGGTTTTTAGGTTCACCTTCAAAAGCCCCATCTAAATCTACAATATGTATTAAATCTACATATTTTGAGAAATCTTTAGCTATTTTTAGTGGATCTCCATATTCCTTTTTGTTATTTTTATCTCCTTTGTAAAGTCTTACGGCTTTACCATTCATTAAATCTATAGCAGGAATAACTTTTATTATACAAGTCACCTCCGTTTCTTTTAGAAGATAAATTTTGAGAGACTTCTTTAAAGTTTTTTAAAATTATCCAGCAATTTTATTCCATTTTCACTTGATTTTTCTGGATGGAATTGAACTCCAAAGACGTAGCCTTTTTGTATACTTGAGACAAATTTACAAATATTTCCTTTACTTTCGTAATTGGTATAAGAAATTACAAATTTTTCTTCTGTTACTACATAATAGGAATGAACAAAATAGAAGAAACTTTCACTTGATATACCTTTAAAAATGGGAGATTCTTTAATAATTTCTACATCGTTCCATCCTATGTGAGGGACTTTCATATTTTTAAATTTCACTACTTTTCCAGGTAAATATGAAAGACCTTCTCCTTCATCCTCTTCGCTACTTTCAAAAAGCATTTGCATTCCTAAACAGATTCCAAGAAAAGGTTTATTTTTGTCGATATGTTCTAAAATATATTCTTTTAAATGTGAAATATTTTTTGATACAGCTCCAAAGGATCCTACTCCTGGTAATATGAGTTTATCTGCTGTTTTTATATCTTCTATATTATTACTTATTATGCCATTAATGGCTTTTTGTACATTGGAAAAGTTTCCTACACCTCCATTTAGAATTACGATCTTCTGCAATTTAAACACTCCTATACCTTATATACTTTATTGGTACTCTCAAGCTTTTCGCTTAGTTCTAAAGCTTGTTTTAACGAATTTCCCAGAGCTTTAAAAGATGCTTCAATTATATGATGTGCGTTTTCTCCATTTATTTGTTTTATATGAATAGTAGCAGAAAGGGATCTACATAAACCGAATACCAATTCTTTGAAGTTTCCTAATTCAAATCCTTCTTCTTGAGTTCCTATATTTATATCTATATTAGTATAAACTCTTGAAATATCTACAGAAACTAAAATTAGAGCATCATCCATTGGCAATATAGAAGTACCAAATCTTCTAATGTTTTTATCTTTTATATCTTCTTTCAAAAATTGTCCTATCGTGATTCCAATATCTTCCCAAAGATGATGTTTTAAATCAAACTTTGCTTTAATAGTTACATTTTTCTCCATATAATAAAAAAGCGTTTTTAATAAGTGATTTAGCACTGTATCGTTAGTATCTACAACTAAATTTTCTGAACTATTTATCTCTATGTAAGTTTCATTTGTTTTTCTTATCATTTTCGTACCTCCATAGATTTTTTATGCTGGTTCATGCCTTCAATTTCTGCCATTCGTATGCCTAAATATCTTTCTGTTAATAATTCTTCTTTACTTATTTTAGCAATAGTCATTTCTTTCATAAAATCTGATACGTTTAAAACGGACGAAAACCTTGCTGCCTTACCTGTAGGTAAAACATGGTTCACTCCTAAAAAATAATCGGCAGCAGGTACAGGAGTATATTCGCCTAAATAAACAGCTCCGGCATTTTGGATTAAAGGGACAATTTTTTCTGGTTCTCGTGTAATTATTTCTAAGTGTTCTGGTGCAATTTCATTTGCTTTTTCAGCACATTCATCTAACGTATCAAAGAGATACCTTTCTATTCTGTTTTTATCACAATAGTCATATAATTGTTTTGAGGTAGTTAATAAGAAAGATTTAGATTCTAAACCGTGTTCTAATTGAGAAAGAAGATCATTCAAAACATATTCTTTATTTGCAGTCTCATCGGCAATTAAGCAGATTTCAGAAGGTCCTGCCAGACTGTCTATGCCAACGTCTCCAAAGACCTGTCTTTTCGCTTCATTTACATATTGATTACCTGGTCCAAAGATTTTGTCGACTTTTTTCATACCTATACCATATGCCATAGCGCCAATAGCTTGTATTCCACCAATTTTATATACTTCTTTAATGTTTAATTTTTTAGCTATGTATAAAATATAAGGATTAATTTTTCCATTCTTTGGAGAAGAAGTTATTATCATATCTTTTACACCCGCAATTTTAGCAGGAATTGCAACCATTAGCAAACTCGACGGTAATGGCCTGCCTCCTGGAACATAAATACCAATGCGGTTTATGGGCCTTTTTATTAAGCCATACATTGAACCATATTCATTTGTGTATGTTATATCTTCTTTTATTTGTTTAGAGTGATAATTTTCCAATCTTTTAATTATCCTGTCAATTATGTTTTTATCTTCTTGAAGAATTTCATCGTCTATGTTCCATTCTTTCTCCTCTAATTCAAAAGGTCCTTTATAATTATCAAATTGCTGGGAATATTTTTTTAGTGCCGATATTCCATTACTTCTTATGTCATCCAATATTTCCGAAACATATACTTGTAAATTCATTGTTTTCCCCCTTATTTTATTTTTTTAATCCTTCTTATAATGTCATTTATTGTTTCAAATTTAGTTTTTTGAGTGATTCTGTTAACTAACAACACGGCTGAAATATCCATAATTTTATAAGATTCTTTGAGATTGTTTGCTTTAATTGTATTTCCTGTGTCAACAATATCAACTATAGCATCAGCTATTCCTGTTTTAGCAGCTAATTCCACAGCGCCATTTAACTTTAAAACCTTTACTTTTATGCCGTTTTTTGAGAAAAAAGATTTTGTTATCTCTGGATACTTAGTCGCAATTTTATAACCCTCCATATCTTCCAAAGGGACTTCCTTTTCTTGGGGAAAAATAACACTCATTCTGCATTTACCAAAAGGTAAATCTATAGGAACATATACATCATTATTTCTTTCAAGGACAACGTCGCTTCCGCAAATACCTAAATCTACACCATTCTCAACATATACTGGTACATCAAATACACGTGGAAAATAAAAACGGAATCCATCTAAAGATGAAATAAGTTCTCTTGAATTTGGTGTTTGTATTCTTATTCCTATTTTTTCCAAAAATTTTTTTGTATCGTTTAACAGTCTTCCGGAAGGCAGAGCTATAGATATGTTACTCATTTCTTCATCTCCTTTAATACATCGATATTAAAAGCTATTCCACAAGAATATTTATCGTTGATTCTATATTGCCCGCCGTTGCCTAAAAGATATCCATTATCAGGTGAATATACTTCAAAAACTACTTCTTCATAGTAGTCCATATATTTTATCGTACCCAGATCTACAAATATTCTTTCATCTTTAACATCATCCATTATTTTTCTTAATTTTTCTATGTTAGTTTTTTTCCCTCTATAATTAAAAAGTTCTTCTATGTAATTTTTTATTTTTTGATCTATTTGAAGATTTTCAACAATTTCAAAATTTCTAAGTTCAATTGCTTTTAAAATATCTTCTTTAAAATCGGGAACCATATTTAAGATATTTTGCCAAACTTTCATGGAGCTAATATCAATATAAAAATTTTTAATACCAATTTGTGAAAGAAGATCTATAGTAAGTTTCAAAAGTTCTTTTTCTATTTCTAACTCTTCACCGTTTAAAATTTCAAAACCTAATTGCCAGGTACTATTCAAATTTTCATCGAGTACTTCATCAACATAGAACAATTTTTCCTTCCCTTCAACTTTGTCCATTTCTATAAGCCAGGAAGTAACATCCGGTTTTATAAGATAAAAATTTTTTCCATCAGAAAATTTTAATCCTTTTTTTAAATTTTGAGAATATTTAGTTATAGAAGAAGGAAAAAGCTCATAAAACCCGTTTTTTATTAAGCTGTCTCTCATTAAATTTACAATATTCGAAATATTTTTAGATTCAGCAAAAATGTTTTTTTTCATTATTTAAGGATCCTCCCTTGTTTTTTATTATTATCCACTTTAGAAATTTTAAAACTTAAACTTTGCCAATTTTTTAGCTTTAAATTCAAAGCTTATTTTTATTAAAAATAAAAAACCGGTCACGAGTTAAACGTGACCGGTTATAATTCGCCTTGTATGAGTTCTTTTAAAAATAACAACATACTTGGCATGAACTACAACGGCCACGCCAGGTATGATGATGAATATTTAAATTTAATTTGTATATATTATTAATTAAAACACAACTTTTCACAGGAATAGCTCCTTAAAACTTATTATTTTTTTTATTATACATTAAAAAAATAGATTTGTCAATCTTACATATTATATACAATAAATTTGACTTTTAGATAATAAAATATTAAAATATACAACGATAAAATATTTTACTAATTTAGATTTAGCTAACCTTAAAGTTTATATAACTTATATAACACATTTTTAAAGTTGAAAAATTAACCAATAAAATAAGTATTCGAATTTATAATAGGTCCAGGGCGGAGCCCTCCCCTCTCTTTCGCTACACGTAGCGAAAAAGTTAAAGGGTTTCATAGTTAGTAAGGATTAGATAAGGACTTTAGAAATGATAATTTTTTAAAAATAGGCTTTTGAATTTAAAGTGAGTTCAGGGCGGAGCCCTCTTCTCTCCTTTTAGCTACACGTAGCGAAGAAGTTAAAGAATTCATAGTTAGTAAGAATTAGATAAGGACTTTAGAAATGAGAATTTTCTGAAAATAAGTATTCGAATTTATAATGGGTCCAGGGCGGAGCCCTATCCCCCTTTTAGCTACACGTAGCAAAGAAGTTAAATGGATTCATAGTTAGTAAGGATTAGATAAGGACTTTAGAAATGATAATTTTCTAAAAATAAGTATTTGAATTTAAAACGGGTCCCGGGCGGAGCCCTCCCTCTCTCTTTCGCTACACGGAGCAAAGAAGTTAAATGGATTCATAGTTAGTAAGGATTAGAGTTATAAGAGGTATTTTATAAAGAGTTAAACGATAAAATATACATAAAAAAGCTTTTTAGAATTTTTAAAGTGAGTAAAAAATATAAAATAATTATAGGAGGAAACATGCAAGAAAACACCTTTAAAAGCGGCTTTGTTACTGTAGCAGGAAAACCTAATGTTGGAAAATCGACATTAATAAATGCTTTAATGGGTCAAAAGGTTGTCATTGTCTCTGAAAAACCACAAACTACAAGAAATAGAATAAATTGTATTTTGACAGAAGATAACTACCAAATAGTTTTTGTTGATACACCAGGTATTCACAAACCACTTAGAAAAATAGGCGAATATATGTTAAATATAGCAGTTAATGCCTTAAGAGGAATTGATTTAATACTTTTTGTTGTTGATGCCAAAGAAGGTATAAGAGATTCCGATCTAAGAGCAGCGGAAGTAATTAATGCTTCCAAGGTTCCTACTATATTAGTCATTAACAAGATAGATCAGTTGAAAGATAGAGGTAAAATTCAAAAAATATCAGAAGAATTAAGAAACATATGTGGTAATATTTTTGAAAGTTTAGGTGTTTCAGCTTTAACAGGTGAGAATTTAAGCTTACTAAAGCAAATTATAATAGATCATTTACCTTATGGTCCGCAATATTATCCCGAAGATATGATAACTGATAAGCCTTCACGATTCATTATTTCCGAATTGATAAGAGAAAAAATCTTCCTTTTAACAAAAGAAGAAGTTCCACATTCAACAGGTGTTGTTGTTGAAGAACTAAAAGAAAGAGAAAACGGTGTTTTATATGTAAGAGCAGAGATATACGTTGAAAGAAAAAGCCAAAAACCTATAATAATTGGTAAAAATGGAGCTATGATAAAAAAAATAGGAGAATTGGCAAGAAAAGATATTGAGGAATTATTTGAACAAAAGGTCTATCTCGATCTTTACGTAAGAGTTAAAGAAAAATGGCGAGATAACGAAAGTATATTGAACAATATCATGGAATACAAAACAGAATTTACAAAAGAAAGATAATAAACAAAAAATTATACAACATAATTTTCTAAAATACCAATATTTTCTATTCTAACTTCTATTTTGTCTCCAACTTTCATGGGGCCTACACCTGAAGGTGTTCCAGTTGCTATTATATCACCTGGCAAAAGAGTCATTATTTTTGAAATAAAACTGACAAGGGTTTCTATAGAAAATATCAACTTGTTAGTATTAGAATTTTGTTTTATTTCTCCATTTAATAAAAGTTGTATATTTAAGTTACTTGCATCTATATTAGTTACAATAGCTGGCCCAAAAGGTGCAAAAGTATCAAAAGATTTTGCTCGTGTCCATTGCCCGTCTTTTTTCTGTAAATCCCGAGCAGTTACATCATTGAAGCATGTGTAACCCAAAACGTGTTTATTAACCTCTTCTATTTTTAAATTTCTTATTTTGTCTTTAATTACTATACCCAGTTCTGCTTCATAATCAACTTGCTTACTCATCGATGGATATTTTATATTTTCATTGGGTCCTATAACAGCGGTCGAAGGTTTTATAAAAATAATCGGTTCCGTTGGGAGGTTGTCTTTCATTTCTTCAGCATGATCACGATAATTTAAGCCAACACAAACTATTTTGCTTGGAGTACAAGGAGACAATAATTTTACTTCTGAAAGATTATATTCTTCATTAGTTATTTCAAAATCACCAAAAATATCGCCATGAATAACCTGAATTTTACTACCTTCTAATGATCCAAAACTTATCTTATCATTTGTTTTAAATCTAACTAATTTCATGTACATTACCTCCATAATTGCTAATTTTTTCAATTCTGAAGATTATTTTTTTATTCATTATAGCATAAATATTTTTAAAAAGAGTTAATTAATTATAAGAAAGGCTATTCTTAAGAAATTTTATCATAATTGTTATTAGAAAACTTTAATTTACTTTAATCGTTTCAGATTACAGATAGTCAAATTTGCTAAATAAAGAAGAAAAAGTTATAATAAAATGAAAGATATGACGTATGATATGTTGTTTAATTTTAATATAATATATATATTTTATTAATATTAATACGAGGAGGTTGATAAATGTTTTCAAAAGCAGGGAGATCATTATTTAAGGAAGTTTTGAGCGAACTAAGGAAAGAGATTTTGCAGCTCCCAGAAGGATACAAAATTCCTTCTCAGCAAGAACTGTGTAATAATTTTGGGGTAAGCAGAACATTAATTAGAGAAGTTTTGGTAAGTTTGGAGAGAGAAGGTTTAATTATTAGAAAACAGGGATTAGGTACGTTCGTAGTAAAAAAGGAAGGTATTGTTCAAACAGGGTTGGACTATTTGAGGGGGGTATATAACATTATATCCACTTCTGGAAGAACTCCTAAGCTTATTTTAAATGAATTTGAAGAAGTGAAAGCAACTCCTCCTATTTCTAAAACATTGAAAATAGACAAAAATGAACCTTTAATAAAAATTAAAAGGCTCTATACCGCTGATGATATACCAGTAATATATGCAGAAACATACATGGTAGTTAATAGAATACCGGGAGGAAGAGAAGCGATTCTTTCGGTTTTAAAAAATGAAAAATCAAGAGAAGAAGAAATTTTTTCTTTTTTAGATAAGTATTTTATGAGACCTATAAAACATGCCATTGCAGAAATAGAAGCAATAGAAGCAAATAAATATCTTTCTGCTCTTTTAAAAGTACCTGAGAAAAAAGCTATAACACTTCTTTTAGAAGTTCATTATGATGAGAATAACATCCCTTTACTTTATTCTTTGGATTATATAAATACCTCTGTTTTCAAACTAAGTGTATTCAGAAGAAAAATCTAATTTTTAAAAGGAGGAAAAATAGTGTTTAAGCAAGATTTCAGACTTCCAAATGGTTTAGAAAACCAAAGACAATACCATATAAAGTGTGGTCCTGGAGACATTGCACCAATTGTTATAGTTCCTGGGGATCAAGGGAGAGTACAAAGCATAGTTGAAAAAATAGATAATCCTAAAAAAATTGCTGAAAATAGAGGTTTGATAACATATACAGGAAATTATGAAGGTTACCCTGTATCTGTAACTTCAACAGGAATGGGAGGTCCATCGGCAAGTATAGTTTATGAAGAACTAATAAACATAGGAGCAAAGGTATTGATTAGAATTGGGAGTGTTGCTGGATTGCAAGAAGAAATTGAGGAAGGAGATATCGTAATTCCTTACGCTTCTGTTAGAGACGACGGTGCAAGCAATTATTATGTAGATGAAAATTTTCCCGCGGCAGCTTCACCAGAGGTTTATTTAAATCTCACATTAAGTTCAAAAGAGTTAAAAATAAATTATAAGACTGGAATAAATTGGAGCCATTCTTGCTTTTACAACAGAGATCCGGAATATTTTCAAAGATGGGGTAGATGTAGAGTTATTTCTATGGACATGGAAGCTTCAGCACTTTTTGTTGTATCAAGCTTAAGAGGAATAAAATCTGGATTTATAGGAATTTGTTACGCTAATAGATTCAAGCAATCGAAGAAAGAAAAAGTTGATTTAAGTGTTCCTGATACTGCAAGAGATCTAATAAAAGAAGCAACAAGTAACGCTATAAACATTACTTTAAAAACGGTTAAAAAATTGTATCAAGATGAATCTTTAGAGACTTTGGAATGGAAAATTTTCAGAAAATAAGCATTTGAATTTATGACAGGTCCAGGGCAGAGCCCTCACCTCTTCCTCGGTAAAAGTATCGAAAAGGTTAAAGAAATTCATAGTTAATGAGGATTAGAAGTGATGAGGAGTTTTTGAATAAATTTAAAACCAAAAAATGGGCAAAACTTAAGTTTTGGAATTTCTAAAGTAAGTACAAAGTGAATCTTTATTAGGAGGTGTTAAAAATGGTTAAAAGAAAAGTTTTTGTGTTAATGCTCACATGTTTGCTAATTGTTTCAAGTATCTTTTCGCAAGTGAAATTGGTGAGCGAAGTAGGAATTCACACCGAAGCTTGGAAAACTGTCATGAATGACTTTCAGAAGGAAACAGGAATAAAAGCCACAATCCAGCAATTCCCGTATGCAAACTACTTTGATCAACTAATGCTAACTTTTACATCTGGAAGAGTTGATTTTGATGTACCATACATTTCTATGCTTTGGTATCCAGCACTTGCCACAGCAGGTTACATTTATCCAATAAACAAGCTTTCAGGATATGAAGAATTAAATTTAGAAGATATTTCAGGAATAGACAATGGTTGGCAAAATGGTAATTTGTACTATATTCCTTATATGAATGAACTGGGAGGAATAGTGTATCGTACAGATCTGTTCAATGATCCTAAAGAAAAAACAGCTTTTCAAGAAAAATATGGATATGAGCTTGCTCCCCCTAAAACTCTCGAACAATATAGAGATATTGCTGAGTTTTTCTATCGTCCCCCAGAATTGTATGGAGTAACACTGATGGGACAAAGAAGCATATTCCTTGCAACACACTTTTTACAACGATTATGGGCAAGAGGTGGGAATCTATTAGATTCGGAAATGAAACCCATCTTTAATTCGAAGGAAGGAATTGAAGCATTGCAAGAGGTTGGAGAAATGTTTAAATATGCAAATCCTTCAGCTAAAACTTATGTTTTTCAAGACGCTTTGACAGAATTTACTCAAGGTAGAAGTGCAATGGCTGAGATTTGGACTACAGCAATGTTGTATACTGAAAATCCAGAAACCTCAAGAGTTGTTGGTAAAGCTTCTTTTGTTGGATTCCCAAGGCCAGAAGAATTGAAAGATGAAAAATTGCCAATGTTGTATATTTCATGGGGGTTCACTGTTAGCTCAGCAAGTAAAAACAAGGATCAAGCACTAGAATGGATAAAGTTTGTAACAGATACTAAAAATGAAGTTAAAGCAGCACCTTATGGTAATATACCAGCAAGATTTTCTTCAATAAATGACGAAGAATTAAGAGCAAAATTTCCTTGGTTAGAAGGGTTTTCAGAAGCTATGGAAAATTCTATTCCTACACCTATGGTGCCCCTAATTCCGGAAGGTAATGCTATTATAAATGATTACATTGCTCCTGCTGTTTCTGAATATTTAAGTGGCTCAAAAACTGCTGAAAGAGCTCTAAATGACGCTGCTGATGGGGTATATAAATTAATGAAAGAACACGGTTATTATTGAATAAAAGCCCCGCTGGTTCGGGGCTTTTAGTTCAAAAGGAGGATTCTCAATTTGTCAGAAAGAAAAAATTTTAATCATATACAATATATTCTACCGTCTCTTCTTTTTATATTACTAATTTTTTTGATACCAATTGTATACACTTTAGTAATTTCATTTTTCTCTTGGAACCTTTTGAGACCAGATTTGGGAATAAAATTTGTAGGATTTCAAAATTACTTACAAGCTTTAAAAAATCCCTTTACCTGGGAAACCATTGGAAGGACTTTTTACTTTGTAATTATTTCTGTTCTTTTGGAACTAATTTTTGGTTTTTCATTAGCTCTCTCCCTAAACACCGAATTTAAAGGATGGAAGATTGTTCAGTCGATAATACTGATACCTTTTATGATAGCTCCTGTTGTTGTAGGCTTTACGTGGAAATTTATTGTGAATAATGATTACGGACCTTTACCTCATCTTTTAATCAACCTTGGTTTAACATCAATAACTGAAAACCCTTTATTAGCTAATCCAACAACAGCAATGTTTATGATAATCCTGGCAGATGTTTGGGAATACACACCCTTTGTAACTTTAGTCTTATTAGCTGGTTTAAAAGCACTTCCACAAGAACCTTATGAAGCAGCATATGTGGATGGAGCTTCAGCCATACAAAGGTTTTTCTATATAACTTTACCATTACTTAGATCTTCCATAATGGTAGCTGTTGTAATAAGGACTTTAACATCACTTAGGGTATTTGATACTATTTTTATTATGACCGGCGGCGGTCCGGGCTCAACCACAGAAACTTTGTCTTTTTATGGTTATAGATTAGCTTTTCAATCTTATCAAATGGGATATTCTTCAACAATCAATTTGATTTCTTTTTTTCTCGCAATAATTTTTACTTTAATTTATATGAAATTGATAGGATGGGATAGCAATGAATAAAAACATAATTATAAAGATCGTATCATTGATAATTGTAATCATAGCCTTAATTTGGACTCTTTATCCTCTTATATGGATTATTTTTTCATCCTTCAAAGCACCTTTAGAACAATTTACAATACCTCCAAAATGGATCCCGGAAAATTTTACTTTAAGAAATTACAAGATCTTTTTCAGTAACACTGAATTTGTCAGAACATTTTTCAATAGTGTATTAGTTACAACATCTTCGACAATTTTAGCTTTAATTCTTGGAATTCCTGCTGCTTATGGACTTGCAAGATTTAAATGGAAACATGCCAATCTTTTGTCTTTTATTATATTATTGGCTCGTATGACACCACCAGTTGTTATGGTTTTGCCTTTTTTCTTGATATCACGTTACCTTAACCTTTCAGGAACATATATACCAATTATTATTGCTTGTTCTTTTTTCAGTGTACCTTTTGCTATTTGGATGATGCAAGGATTCTTCTCGGAAATCCCAGAATCTTTAGAAGAAGCAGCAAGAATAGATGGATGTACAAGATTTGAAGCCTTGAGAAAAATTGTTCTTCCTTTAGTTTTACCAGGAATTTCAGCAACATCTATTCTATGTGCTCTGATATCTTGGAATGAATTTTTATTTGCTTTAGTATTGACGGGTCAAGAAACACGTACTTTACCGGTTCTTGTTAATATGTTTGTAAGTGAAAAAAATGTGGATTGGGGTGTAATGAGTGCAGCAGCCTTAATAACTGTTATACCAATGATATTATTTGGGCTTTTAGTACAAAATAATTTGGTTAAAGGGTTAACAGTTGGAAGTGGGAAATAATTATATTTTACCTAATAACGTCAAAGACTTATTGCCTTTGACGTTATTAATAATAAGAAAGAAGTATTTTTATTCCAATCTAAAAGCCTTATCAGCCTCAATAATTTCATTTGCAACTTCTACTAACTTTTTATTTGAATTTCTGCTTTTTTTCTGTAAGAATCTCATTGCTTCATCTTCTTTTAATTGCAATCGTTCCATAACTATTCCTTTCGCCCTTTCCATTATTTTTCGAGATTCTAAAGCTTCTTTGGTTTCATCAAGTTCTTCTTTCAATTTCTTAATATCCTCAAATCTTGAAATTACAATTTCTATTGCAGCTTTTAAGTCTGATTCGTCTATAGGTTTTATAAGATATCCCAAAACTCCAATTTCTGTGGCTCTTTGAATTAATTCTTCATCATCGTATCCACTTACAATTAAAGAAGGTACATCCATCTTTTGATTTATTATTTCTAATGCTTCTAGTCCACCTAATATTGGTAAATTAATGTCAGCAATTATTAAGTCAGGTTTTCGCTCTAAAACAATATCAATTAGTTCCTTGCCATTTGATGCTTCCCCAACGACTTTATGACCTAAACTTTCTAAATTACTTTTTAGTCCCATTAGTATAAGGGTCTCATCTTCAGCTATTACTATTTTTAATTCTTTCATGAAATAACCCCCAATATTTTCAAACTTTTTCGATTGTTTCTTCAAAAATAGTTGCTTTATCTTGTTTAAAAGGTATCTCTATGTAAACTTTAGCTCCATGATCATTTTCTGTTCTTATTTTTCCGCCTAATTGTTTGGTGACTATTGAATATACAATTGATAGTCCTATCCCCTTATTTTTTGTAATCTGAAAATTTTTTGGAAACCCTTTACCGTTGTCTGAGACTTCTATGCTTATGCTTTCGTTGCTTTGCTTACAAATAATCGAAATTTTCCCTTTATCTTTTTCAAGAAAAGCGTACTTTAAACTATTAGTTACAATTTCATTTACCACAAGCGCAATAGCCGAAGCTTTGCTGTATGAAACAAAAATATTATCTAAATCATATTCAAACTCAATTTTATCTTTAGTTCGTCTCATAAATTTTATAATCTGAATTATCATTTCATTTAAATTAATAATACTTCTTCCCAACTTATCCTTCGATAGCAAATCATGAACAGCTGCTATACTTTTAATTTTGGAAATTAGATCATCAAGCATTTCACTTACTTCTTTTTGAGAGTTTTTTTCAAAAGACATTTTATATATCGACATTAAGCTAATGATTGATTGTAAATTATTCTTTATTCTATGATGGCTTTCTTTTAATAAGACTGAATTCCCCATTAATTTGGTGTTATGAATAGCCAAAGCAGTTTGATGAGCGATTGTTTCTAAATACTTTATTTCTTCTTCAGTATACAAATGATAATCTTTATAATAAATTTGAATAATTCCACCTAATCGTGATCTTATATAAAATGGAACGCAAATTAGACTACAAATATCGTTAGTTAGTTTAAAAAATCTTTCAAAGCCTTTATCTCTTTTCGTAAAATAATAAACCTTTTCCTCATCAATTAATTTTAATATTTCAGCTTCATTAGGAATAAATTCAATAGTTTCACTATTTTTATAAATAGATTTATCTATTATGGTAGAAGTTTCTTCATCAATTAAAGATATTTCACATGCATCTGCTCTTGTTGCTTTTGCAGTATTTTCTGCCAAAAAATTTAAGATATCATTTAATTCATATTCTGAAGTCAAGTATTCTGTAGCTTCAAAGACAGAATCAATCAGTTGATTGTCTTCTTGATAATTAGGAAATAGATACAAATCCTTATTACTATTATCAGTTCCAACAATATACTGTAAAAGTATTTTAGGATTATTTCTTATAACTGAAGATTCAAATGTATGTTCCAACTCCCCATTAATAATCACAGATATTTTATCGCCAATCCTCAATGCTTCTTCCCAACTTCTAGTGATATACAAAATACCCTTGCCCATATTTTTATGATTTTTAATCATAGAATCTACTAGCTTTATAGAATCTAAACTCAAATGAGTAGTAGGCTCAAATAATACTACTATTTCAGGTTTAAGGAAAAATATTTTTGTTATCATAAGGAGCCTTTTTTCTTCTAAAGAAATATCTGATACTTTTTTATGAGGATCTAAATCAATCTCATAATTTTTAAGCATTTTTTTACTCTTCATTTCAATATGTTTTTTTCTTAAAAAGGGTTTAAGATTAAAAAAACTTTTTTTGTTAGTATTATTTAAAGTTACAATAAGCAGATTTTCAGCAATTGTTAGATTTTCTAATAGATAAGTTTCATCTAATAAAATACCCACTTTTTTATTAAGAGCAAAATATGGTTCAAGGTTAATAATTTTATTTTCAAAAAATATTTTCCCTTTTTCACCCTTTTTTAAAAAATCATTGAAGATTTTTCTCTCTGGCGAATTTAAAAAAATAACCACATGAACTTCACCTCTATGAACTTCCAAAATAAGTTCTTTTTGTTGTTCATCTTTAATGAACTCTGAAGAGAAAGAGTTTATTGTTTCCATAATTTAACCCTCTTTTTTAATTATTATAAACGATAATTGCTTAGATTATAACATTTTTGGTTTCTTTAAAAAAAACACAAAAACTAAGATTTTTAGCTGTAATTGTAAATATTTGTCTTTATTTTGAAATAATTGTTTGTAAATAGGAATTACGATACTTGAATTTATGATGACATTGTGTTATATTATTACCAGTAAGAGGAATAAGAGTTTATCTATGGAAGATAAGCTTAAACATATAAGGTCATGAATGCCTTACAACAACTGAAAAGTTGATGTAAGGCATTTTTACTTTTTAGCCGTTTATTTTATAATCATTATTATTTTAATATTGTTTAGAGAAAATCGCAAATATAAAGATCAAAAATCCTATTAATAGAATATTTTAAAGAAGGAATAAAATTAATCTATTATATTAAGAACAGTAAAAAATATAAAATTTTAAATATATAAAAATGAAATACCAACAAGAAAATTAAAAATATTAACATTAAATATATTAATAAGTTGTTGATAAATTGTTTTGTAATAAAAAATATATATCTTGAATGAATTATGTAAAAAACAAGAAAGACCGTGTATGATAGAAGTTTAAAGTTACTTAAAACTATTTTATAAGGAGGAGTTTGTGATGAAACAGCTTTTAAAAGGGATTATTCTCTGTGTAATTTGTTTTTTAAGCATTTTTGTATATGGTGTTATAACTATCAATCCAGATATTCCAGATTTACCAGTTATGAGTAGTGGACCTAGAGGGGAAAAGGCTACATCTGCGAAGGAACTTATACTTACCGATTCAGAAATCGAAAAGTTAAAAGAAGGTAATTTTACAGCGGCAATCTCTTTTCACTATTCTGGTGATGATTGGTCAGCAGCTCAATTGAAAGCTTTAAGAGACACCTTTGAAAAAATGGGGATCAAGATCTTAGCAGTAACCGATGCTCAGTTTAAGCCCGAAAAGCAGATTTCTGATATTGAAACTATTATAGCCATGAAACCCGACGTATTAGTGAGTATACCAGTTGATCCAATTTCTTCAGCTCCAGCATTTAGAAAAGCTGCAGATGCAGGCATAAAAATAGTTTTTATGGATAATGTTCCTTATAATTTAGTACCAGGAAAAGATTATGTTGCAGTCGTTTCAGCAGATAACTATGGAAATGGTGTAGTATCTGCTGAAATTATGGCTGAAGAGTTAAATGGTAAAGGTACTATAGGAATGATCTATCATGATGCAGATTATTTTGTTACAAATCAAAGGGCTGAAGCTTTCGAAAAAACAATAAGGGAAAATTATCCTAATATAGAAATAGTGTCGAAAGGAGGCTTTGTTGAACCTTATGAAGCTGAAAGAGTAGCTTCGGCTATGTTTACAAGGTATCCAAAGATAGATGGTGTATGGGTAAATTGGGATGTTCCTGCAGAAGGTGTTTTAGCTGCAGCTAGATATAGTAATATAAAAAATTTAGTAATAACTACTATTGATTTAGGATTGAATGTTGCCCTTAATATAGCTCAAGGAGGCATGATAAAAGGTTTAGGAGCACAATTACCCTATGATCAAGGTGTAGCTGAAGCTATTTTAGCAGGGTATGCATTGCTTGGTAAGGAAGTTTCCTCTAGTTATTATGCTTTACCTGCTGTAAAAGTTACAAGAAGTAATTTATTAGAAAGTTGGAAATTAGTATATCATGAAGAAGCTCCATCTATATTGAAACAATATTATAAATAACCTTTTATAATTTTACTTATCCTTTCAAACATAATTTTCTTATTTAAAGGAACAAATAATCTCAAACAAATAAGAAGTGTCAAATTTTTTTAAAGATAGAAAAATTTACTTAAGAATGTGTATAGTTATTATATGGAACAGAAATAATTGCTGGAGCAAAGTGAGAATTAGTTTTAAGAAAACAGATCAATTTTCTAGTATTATACCTTCAAAAGTTTATGATTATAATTGTGAACGGCAGATCAACCAAAATTGAAGTAAAGATAAGAAGCATTAGAGTAGTAAGACATTTGTAAAACCTCCTTACGATTTAGTGAATTAATAATGTCAAAGAGATTATATCGTAAGGAGGTAAATGTCAACAACAGGAAGGATTAAACATACGTTAAATTGTTCGTTTTAGAATTTCTAAAGTGAGTAAAGTAACTATATTACATGAGGAGGAGTATCAAATGCAAAATAATATTGAGATAAAAGGTAAACAAATGGTTATTGAAAAAAAAACATTGAAAAATTATGGAGGATCTGTACATTACTGGAGAAGTAGGCCAGAAAACTGGGAAAAAATTTTGGAAGAAGTAAAAAAACTTGGAATTAATCTGATTACTACCTACATACCCTGGGAAATTCACGAAGTCAAAGAAAACGTATTTGACTTCGGGGGATCAAAAAATGTAGACGCATTTTTGTCTTTATGTTCAAAAAAAGGTTTTAACATTATGGTACGTCCAGGGCCTCAAATCAATTCTGAGATGACTTGGTTTGGGTTTCCAGAGAGAATATTAGAAAATCCTGATTTACAAGCTAAAAATCCTTTTGGAGGAAAAGTAATTCTCACTCAAGTTCCAAAACCCATACCTGCTCTAAGCTATGCTTCACCAGAATTTTTTAAAGAAGTCGAAACATGGTATGACGCAATTTGTCCAATTTTAAAGAATCATTTATTTCCAAGAGGAAATATTATTGGAGTACAAGTTGATAATGAACTAGGATATTTTTTTAATGTCAATCCATATACTTGCGATTATAGTACCGCATCAATAGAATTGTATAGAAGATTTATATATGAAAAATATGGAACTCTCGAAAATTTAAACAAAATTTATAAATGTAATTATAATAATTTTCACGAAATTGTTCCTCCGGTTAGATTTGAAGGTACTTCTAAGAATGACTTACCTTATTATCTTGATTGGATTGAATATAGAGAATATTATTTAATACACTCTCTTGAAATACTGAGTAACTTGCTAAAGGATAGAGGTATAGATGTACCGATTTATCATAATTATCCACATCCATTAGGTCCCGGTGGGGCAACAGGAGCTCCTTCAACGCCTTTTAATATACCTAAATTAGAGGAAAAAATTGATTTTGTGGGTTTTGATATTTATTCTAGGAAAGAACTCTATGATCACGTAAAAACTATATCTTCTTATGTTTCTGGATGTAGTCGTTATCCTTTCATTCCTGAATTTATAACAGGGGTCTGGCCTTGGTATATTAATCCAGGAGATGTTGAAGATGAAATTTTTGATACAAAAGCTGTATTAATGCATGGTATTAAAGGTTTTAACAGGTATATGATTGTAGATAGAAATAAATGGTTAGGTTCACCCATTAATCGTGAAGGAATAAAAAATAAAAAATCTTATGAATTGCATAATAAAGTTCAAGATCTTTTGAATAAGCTACCCATAGAAAATATGGAAAAAAAGTGCGACATCATGTTATTAACAAATAGAGATTACGATAGATTGGAAGCTGCTACCGCCCTCATACCTGTATATGGAGATTTTTTGGATCCAATATTAGGATTTTCTGAATATCCAAATACTTCTTATATTTCAAATAATTCATTTGATTTTAAAGAACCCATTCAGATAAATAAAACACATTGGTTTGAAGAGTATTATAATTATTTATCAAGTGAAGGGTATACTTTTGAAATCGGTGATAGTGAACTAACCGTTTCAAAAATGAAGGAATACAAGATAGTTATAATATCAACTTTTGAATATCTATCTGAAGAACTAACGAGAAAGTTAATTGAGTATGTTAAGGATGGTGGAAATTTAATAATTGGACCTAATGTTCCATCTTTCAATGAATTAATGACTCCTTCTAATGATTTCAAAAATTTTATTGAATTAATAAAAAAAATTGACATATGCTCAGAAAATGGTATGGAAATTGTTGGAACAAAATATTTTGATAATAGATCAAATGGCTCAATAATTTTGGTTCCTGATTTAAAAACAATACAAAAAAATCTTTCAAACATATTTAAAGAGCTCGATGTTTATAAGATAAACAAGAAACCTAAACAAGTGGACGCGATTTTATATGAATCAGTTAATGGGGAAAATATTTTATTTTTATGTAATCCAAGTTCAGAAACTGTTGACACAGAGGTTATACTTTCTGAAAAATCAATATCATGCTATGAAATTTGGGATAATATCGAATATAAGTTATACAAAGGAGTATTAAGATTGAACTTGGAACCTTACACAATCAAGATTTTTGATATAAAAGTTAATTGAGATTAAGAAACAAATAAAATCTAACTTTAGGAGGCTAAAAAATGTTATCAAAAAATCCTTTAATAATTGATTTAAACATAAATCAATGGAGAAATTTACATTCCTTGTTTTTGAAACCGATTAGATCAAAGGAAAGAATAACTGTAATTCATGAAAAGGGGAAGATATTAAATATATCACATTCTTTAGGAAAGACTGTTGAAATAGATTATTTACAAAAAATAATCGATCCTGTATATGATACCAAAATTATATATGAAAAAAATAAACAAAATACTGATTTAGTGATAATGATAGATCGTTTAGCTCTTGAAAAATATTATAATGAAGCATTCAGTTATTGGACAACTGAAATGGACTTAGATGAATATGTTATAAAAATGTATAAGTTGTTAGATAAATATTATCCAGACATTATAATATATCCAGGTCCTTCTTCTAAACAAGCAGGGCTACAGAGTAAAGGTCTCTATGATATGATTTTCAAGGTTGTTCAATTTGTTGTTTCAAGCGGATCAACTATAGTTTTTTGTGTATTTGAAGATAACTCAAAGATCTTTACTAGTTTAATATTAGGTATTGACGATCATAAAAAGATATCTCTTGTTACTAGTGTAAATCAAGAAATTATAAGTAATGATTGGAGAAAAGAATATTCAAAAGTGCTATCTTGGATCGATGAGAGTTTTTGGAAATGTGACTTAGGAATTTTCATGAATAAACCTACCTTGGATTGTATAATGAAAAATCAAAGTTTGGAAGAAAGTATTTTTAATGCTATCTTAAATAGAGAGATTATTGTAGATCCTTTTCCCAAACCCTTACAATCTATAGTTAAAAAATATAAACTTCACGATTTAACATAAATAATATATTAAGAAAGGATGCTTTAATAGAGATGAAGGAAGAAATTTTAAGAATGGTTAATATTACAAAATCGTTTAATCAAGTGAGAGTATTAGAAAATGTTGATTTTGATATGAGAAAAGGTGAAGTCCATGCTTTAGTTGGCGAAAATGGAGCGGGTAAGTCGACTCTTATGAAGATATTAGCGGGTGTTTACCTACCTGATAGTGGAAAAATATTTATTAACAATGAAGAAGTCAAATTACGTAATCCTATAGAAGCAAAACATAGAGGTATATCAATAATTTATCAAGAATTTAGTTTAATTCCTACTTTAAGTATTAGTTATAACATTTTTTTAGGAAAAGAACCTAAGAATAGATTTGGAATAATAGATCGGGGAAAAATGGTGCTTGAGGCTAAGAAGGTGTTAGAAAAGATTGGATTAAATTTGAAGCCAGAACGTGTTGTTGGAGACTTAAGTACAGGAAATATGCAACAAGTCGAAATTGCAAAAGCAATTTTAGAAAATTCTAAGATATTAATTATGGATGAACCTACATCTGCTTTAACTGAAGCTGAAACTGAAAAATTATTTAATATAATTAATCTTTTGAAGGAAAAAGGTACTTCTATTATATACATTACTCATAGAATGAAAGAAATATTTCAAATATGTGATCGAATAACTGTTCTGAGAGATGGCAAAAAAGTATTAACTTCAGAAATTAAAGACACATCTCTTCAAGATATAATAAGAAACATGACAGGTAAAAATAAAAAGATTGAAGTATTAAGAGAAGGAACGAAAGCTTTAAATAAACAATCAAAAACTCCATTACTTGAAGTTAAGAATTTAAGCTCCAGTAATAATTTTTCTTCTGTTAACTTTAACTTATTTCCAGGAGAAGTTTTAGGTATAACTGGGTTACTTGGTTCTGGAAAAACAGAATTAGCTCAAACGATATTTGGAATTGAGAAAAAAGAAGTTGGAGAAATAATCATTAAGGGAAATATTGCTAAGATAAAGTCACCTAAAGATGCTATGACTTATGGAATAGGTTTAATACCTGAAAATAGAAGAACACAAGGACTTATCTTAAATCAGAGCATTAAAACAAACGCAGTGTTACCTTCTCTAAAAAGATTTTGTAATTTTTTTATAATTAGAGAAAAGGAAGTTGTAAATACTATTAAAGGAATTATTAGACAACTCAAAATAAAATCAAAAAGTTTAAATGAAGAAGTCAGATTTTTATCCGGCGGAAACCAGCAAAAAGTGGTGATTGGAAAATGGCTTATATACGATCCGGATATTTTGATTATGGATGAACCTACAATAGGAGTGGATATAGGAGCAAAATTTGAAATCATAGAAATTATAAAAAAAATGGCAGAAGAAGGGAAAGGCGTTATTGTTATTTCGTCGGAATTAAATGAACTATTAGCTGTCAGTGATAGGATCATTATTATGTCAAGAGGAAAAATGGTAAAAGAACTTCAAAGAGAAGAAATAGAAAACGAGGAGGAACTTCAACGTGCAATCCAAACAGCGTGAAATGAATTTTGACTGGAGAAAAAATATAGTATATGTTGTATTCATAATAATATTCGCTTTCTTTTCTATACTATTATTTGATAAAGGTTTTTTAACCACAACGAACATTTTAAATATTTTTCGTCAAACAGCTATGATTACTATCATGGGTGTTGGAATGACATTTGTAATCTCAACTGGTCAAATTGATTTATCTGTAGGTTCAATAACTGCCCTCTCATCTATAACTACGGCAATGGTTTTAAGAAGTAATTTAGGAATAATATTAGCTTCTGTAGTAGGATTAGGAACAGGATTATTAGTAGGGTTGGCAAATGGATTAATTACTACTAAATTTAAAATACCTCCATTTCTTGTTACTCTCGGAATGATGGAAGTAGTGAGAGGTTTAGCTATGTGGATTACACATAATGCTCCTATTCCAATAATAAATCAAAAATACAATAATCTTTTTGGTTTAGGAAATATAGGTGGCATTCCAATTATATTTATATGGACAATATTTATAGTTATAATTGGATATATTGTTTTCAATCATACTCCCCTTGGAGTGTACGTTTTAGCTACCGGAGGTAATGAGGAAGCAGCTAAATATAGTGGAATTAACACATCTAAAATTAAATTAATAACTTTTTTAATTTCTGGTGTTCTTGCTGGATTTGCTGGTATGTTATATGCAGCTAGAATGCAAGCAGGGAGATTTACTTTTGGAGATGGTGATGAATTATCAGTAATTGCGGCGGTTATACTAGGAGGAACAAGCCTTAATGGTGGTAAAGGTACTATTATAGGTACTTTTGTAGGTTCTTTAATTATGGGAATTATTAATAATGGTTTAATTATTGCAGGATTAGATGTTAGTCAACAGATGGTTGTTAGAGGTTTGGTAATTGTGTTTGCAGTAGCAATTGGTTCAAAAAAAGATTAAGAAAAATATAAAGATTTCCTAATTTTTACATTATTCCCCACTTTAGAAATGACAAAAAATCCAGGATAAAAAAGTGTAAAAGAAGTAAATAAAAAGGAAGAAGTATTAAAATAAATGTTTAGAATCAAAGAAGCTCTTTGAAAACTACAAAAAAGATGAAGAAAAGGTAAAAATTAAAAGAAGTAAAGAATTTTGAAAGAAAAGCAGGAATAAAAACGATACAATTAATGAATAACTATTTATTAAAAAGAAATAAATTAACTGAGAATGTCAATTATAAGTAAGCTGTTTCATACATTAATGTTTTAGATGAGCCAAGCAAATCATCTCTACCCATATTATGAGCTAAGAAAGCTGAAGCAATAGGATAAAGGTTAGAAAGATTACATTCAACTTCAACAGCATTGATAAATCTCAAAGAAGTTATGAAGGGAAAGCATAATTCTTATCGTGATGACTAGCGGAAGAAATTAAAGTAAAAACAGTAACATTAAAAAAAGAAAGCGTATGAGCTTTAAAGTCGAAATAAGAAATAGATTGCTTTTGATTACCGTGTTTATCGTAAACAGGTTTAGAGTTAGAAACAGGTTTAACGCCAAAGTTAGCGTGGATAGGACGAGAATAATACTCTTTTTGTTGTTAAAGAAAGAACGAAAAGAAATAGGATAAGAATCGATACACAGATTATTAGGATCAAAAATGTCCTCATCAATACCCTTTTGAATAGACTGAGCAATAATCTCAAACAAAAAAGAAGTATCAAATTTCTTTTTAAAGACAGAGAAAGTAGCCTCAGAAGGGACAAAGTTATTGATAAGATCAAATCCAATAGCTTGAGCGAATTGAGGATTAGTTCTAAGGAAATAAATCAATTCTCTAGTATTAAACTCTTTAACCTTTTGTACGAACAAAAGCTTTAAGGATAGACTGATTATAATAACCGAGTCTACTGTGCTTATGGATAAAATTAGGAACAACAGACCAATCGATAACATTGATTAAATCAAGAAGATATTTAAAATCAGAATGTTCATTAAGATAATGATCATAAACGAAATCGAAATAGAGTTGAGAAGCAGTAGAGTAGTAAGACATTTGTAAAACCTCCTTACGATTTAGTAAATTAATGTTGTCAAAGAGATTATATCGTAAGGAGGTAAATGTCAACAATATGAAGGTTTAAAAATACTTTAAATTATTCGTTTTAGTATTTCTAAAGTGACTATACATTATATTAAGGAGCCTTTTCGTAGGAACAAAATCTGATAATTAGAAATTTCATCTATTATTTTCATAAGGTGGATAGGGGGTAATTTATTATGCTTTTAAAAAGTATTAAGCTACGGATTATTATAATAATTTCCATAGTTTTATTGATTTTCGGAACCGCTATACTTTTTAATATTTATTCACTTATTTTTTCTAATAAAGGATTAATGAATTATAAGACTTTATCGGATCAAACTAGTCAAATTTCTGAGATAGAAAGGATTTTTTATGAAACTTCTTTATTCACAAAAGATTATATTATAGATTATAATGAAAAAGCAAAAGATATTATTTTACAAAATTTCGGCCTTATAAAAAATATTCTAATAACTTTTGAGATTGATGATGTTAAATCTATTCAAACTTTAAAAGGTTATATAGAAAATTATGAACTTTTCTATAATTATATTGAACAATTGAACAATAAGAAATCTCTGATTATAAAGGATTTCAATTTATCTTCTCAAGAACTAAGAAATTTTATCTCAGATTATCTAATTTTATTAGAAAGTTCTGAGGTCTCATCGATTATTTCTGCAGCAACTTTTTATGCAGATACTTCTATTCAGTTACTAGAAAACTTAATTAATTTATCATATAGATATTTTGTATCCAAATCTGAAGGTGACAAAGAAACTGTTTTGAAAGAATTAGATAATCTTAATTATCGCCTTTCGACCCTAAAATACGTTTTTACCGAGGAGTTAGAAAAAGGGTATGAAATGATAAAAAATAGCTATTCTAAACTTAAAAATACCTTCATCCAAATAGTTGAGACAATAGAATCACAAGAACCAATAATACAACAGATGGAAGAAATGAGAGTAGAAATATTAAACCTATTAGATGAACAAAGAGCGGAGTTAAAAGTACAACAAGACACATTAGGACCGACACTCATAGAAGAAAACAACACAGCCATAATGCTAACAATAATATTAACAGTAATAGCGTTTGTAGTATCAATAATCATGGTCATATATCTCATAAGAAGCATAACAAAACCATTGACAGAGTTCAGAAACAAAATAAACCAATTCAAAGAAGGAGATCTAACAGTAGACTTTGAAAGCAAAAGCAAAGATGAGATAGGACAGATGGCGAATGCACCATCAGAGATGTGCAAAGAGTTAAGGAAATCGATACGTTCTATAAAAGGAGCATCAGA
>NZ_AZRK01000045.1 GCF_002895485.1 Petrotoga sp. 9PWA.NaAc.5.4 | reverse complement strand
CTGGTTGTATGAGTGATGAAATAAAAGGGAAAAGATTAAATGGCAGTTCTAATAACCTAGTTAATTATTGCTTTTTTAGGGAGTATTTCAGGAAAACCTAATGAGCAGAGCAATATAAGGAGAAATTATCAAAAGAGGGGGAACAAAACGTGAATGTGGAAGTTTTTGTGTTAAATAAGGAAAGAAATGTTACCCTAACATCATTAACTCAACCAGTGGAAGGCGAATTCAGTTTTATTAAAAAACGACCAGCGATACTTATAATTCCTGGTGGAGGGTATCAAATGTGTTCCGAAAGAGAATCAGAAATAATTGCATTTGAATATTTAAGGGTAGGATATCAAGCTTTTGTACTTCGCTATTCAGTGAAAAAAGATGCGTTATGGCCAAATCCATTGAATGATTATGAACAAGCTATGAGACTAATAAGATCGAAAGCGGATGAGTGGAATATTTATGAAGATAAAATTACAGTTTTGGGATTTTCTGCTGGCGGTCATCTTGCTTCTGCTGCGGCTACCATGGCAAAGAATAGGCCTAATGCAGCTTTATTGGGATATGCAATTACAACTGAAGATACGGTACATGAGTGCTTACTATCAGCACCGTCAACATGGGATAAAGTTGACAAGAATACATGTCCATGTTTCATCTTTGCAACACGTACAGACGATATAGTTCCTATCACAAATTCTCTTAAGTTTATGGATGCACTTGATAAAGCAGGAGTTGCATTTGAAAGCCATATTTATGGATATGGGCCACATGGTTTTTCATCATGTAAATCAGCAGTTACGGCACCTAATATATCTTTCTGTAATAGGGTACCTAACTGGGTGGATGATAGCATAGAATGGTTAAAAGATATTTTTGGAGATTTTGATGGTGAGGGAGGTATGACGAACCCCAAATATTTTAGTTATTAATTATTCTTGAATGTTGAATTTTTGACTTAGAAAGTCTCATTTTTTTGAAAAGATAAGAAGAATTTGCAATAGTGGGATTAGTAAATTTCTATTATAGACTAAAATGGATGCAATTTTATAGGGACTTTAGAAATGATAATCTTCAGAAAATAAGCATTTGAATTTAAAATGGGTCCAGGGCGGAGCCCTCTCCCCCTTCCTTCGGTACAAGTACCGAAAAAGGTAAAGAAATTAGGAATTAGTAAGGATTAGAAGTGGGGAGGTATTTTGTAAAAAAATCAATGCTAAAATATACATATAATAAGGATTTTGGAATTTCTAAAGTGGATATGCAACTTTATTTAGGGAGGTTTTTAGATGAAAAAATCACATATTTATATAGATAAAAATTATAAAATTGACAAGGTGGATGATAGAATATTTGGTTCCTTTATTGAACATCTAGGCAGAGCTGTTTATACTGGTATATATGAACCTGGTCATCCTAAAGCTGATGAAAAAGGATTTAGAAAAGATGTAATTGATTTAATTAGAGAACTCAATGTATCTATAGTAAGATATCCTGGTGGAAATTTTGTATCTGGATACAATTGGGAAGATGGAGTAGGCCCAAAAGAAGATAGACCAAAAAAGCTTGAATTAGCCTGGCAATCCATAGAACCAAATGAATTCGGTACAAATGAGTTTATTGAATGGTGCAAAAAGGTAAATACTGAACCAATGATGAGTTTAAACTTTGGTACAAGAGGTATAGATGAAGCTCGTAACTTTGTTGAATATTGTAACCATCCTGGTGGAGGATATTATGGAGAATTAAGGAAAAAGCATGGATATAAAGAACCTCATAAAGTGAAGATTTGGTGTTTAGGAAATGAAATGGATGGTCCATGGCAAATAGGTCATAAAACTGCTGAAGAATATGCACGATTAGCAGAAGAAACGGCAAAGGTTATGAAGTTAGTGGATCCAGATATTAGTTTGGTTGCATGTGGAAGTTCTGGTTGGCATATACCTACCTTCGGTGAATGGGAAGCTACAGTGCTTGATCATACTTATGATTATGTAGATTATATTTCTCTTCATGCCTACTACGATAATTACGATAATAACATTGAAAATTTCTTAGCAAAATCAATAGATATGGATTCATACATAAAATCGGTTATAGCTACTTGTGATTATATTAAAGGTCGTAAAAAAACCAAAAAAACTATTAATATATCTTTCGATGAATGGAATGTTTGGTTTCATTCAAGAGAGGTAGATAAAAGAGTTGAACCTTGGCAAATTGCTCCACCCTTATTAGAAGATATTTATACTTTTGAAGATGCACTATTAGTTGGTTTAATGCTTATTACTCTTTTAAAACATGCAGACAGAGTAAAAATAGCTTGTTTGGCTCAGTTAGTAAATGTTATAGCTCCAATTATGACAAGAAAAGGTGGAGGAGCTTGGAGGCAAACGATTTTTTATCCTTTCATGCATGCTTCAAACTTTGGACGAGGAACAGCGTTAAAACCCGTTATATTAACTGATACATACGATACAAAAAACTTTAAAAATGTTCCATATATAGATATAATTCCTATTGTTAATGAAGAAAAAGGAGAATTAACAATTTTTGCAGTGAACAGGGCACAAGAAAAAATGGAGTTTGAATGTGAATTAAAAGGGTTTGAAGATTATTCTGTAATTGAACATATTGTTTTAGAAAATAGCGATCTAAAAGCTGTAAATACAGAAGAAAATCCTGAAAATGTTAAACCTCATACTGATGGTAATGCAAGAAATAAAGGAGAAAATGTAAAAGCGGAACTATCTTCACTTTCTTGGAACGTTATAAGGTTAGCAAAATAAAAAATATTCTTTATTAAATAAAAGGGGCTTTGCCCCTTTTAATATTATTTTTAAGGAGAGTAATTAAAATGAAGAGTGCAAAGATAATAAACTTTTTAGATTCGTCTAAAAACAAAATAACGCCATTTTCTATTGACTCAGTGAAAATAAATGGTTTCATGGGTGAATATTTAGAAAAGATGTTAAGAGTTACAATCTTTTCGCAGTATGAAATGTTGGAAAAAGTTGGAACGATAGATAATTTTTTAATAGCTTCTGGTAAAAAAGAAGGTTCTTTTAAGGGAATGGTGTTTAGTGATTCTGATGTGTATAAATGGCTTGAAGCAGCTTCTTATGCATTATTATTTACAGGTGATAGAGAGTTAAAAGAAAAAGTAGATAGAACTATTCAAGAAATCAAAGAAGCACAAGACGAAAATGGATATTTAAATACCTACTTTACTTTTGAGAGAAAGAAAGAAAGATGGAGTGATTTAGCAACAAAACATGAATTATACTGTGCAGGTCATTTAATACAAGCAGCTGTTGCTCATAAAAGGGTAACTGGAGAAGACACACTTTTAGATGTGGCAATTAAATTTGCTGATTTAATTGCGAATACCTTTGGCCCAAATAAAAAAAGAGGGGCTCCAGGGCATCCGGAAATTGAAATGGCGTTAGTTGAGCTATACCGTGAAACAAAAAATCAAAAATATTTAAACCTTGCTAAATAT
This sequence comes from Petrotoga sp. 9PWA.NaAc.5.4, assembly GCF_002895485.1. Classification (NCBI taxonomy): domain Bacteria; kingdom Thermotogati; phylum Thermotogota; class Thermotogae; order Petrotogales; family Petrotogaceae; genus Petrotoga; species Petrotoga sp. 9PWA.NaAc.5.4. The sequence goes on along the minus strand of NZ_AZRK01000045.1, from coordinate 39,745 downwards.
TTCTTAGAAGAAAGGGGAAATGGATATGCAAGTACCTACAAATTCTTTAATCCTGAATATTATATAGATCACAAACCTTTCAAAGAATTGGAAGAAATGACTGGGCATGCAGTGAGAATGTTGTATCTTTGTAATGGAGCAACTGATATATATTTAGAAACAGGTGATGAAGAAATATTCTCTACTTTAGAAAGACTTTGGAATAATTTAATCACTAAAAAAATGTATGTAACAGGAGGAATAGGCTCAAGATATGAAGGTGAAGCTTTTGGAGAAGAATATGAACTTCCAAACAAAAGAGCGTACACAGAAACATGTGCAGCAATAGCTTCATTCATGTGGAATTACAGAATGTTTTTAGCAACAGGTGAAGCAAAATACGTTGATTTAATGGAACTAATATTATACAATGGGTTGCTCTCAGGATTATCAATCGATGGTAAAAATTATTTCTACGTTAATCCACTTGAAGACAGAGGAAAACACAGAAGAAAATCATGGTATGACTGTGCTTGTTGCCCACCAAACATAGCAAGAACATTAACTTCTTTTCCTGGATACATGTATGCAACATCTAAGGATGGAATTTACATTAATCTGTACGAAGGTAGTGAAGCTAATTTAGAATATAAAAATAGTAAAGTAAAACTAACACAAGAAACAGATTATCCGTGGACAGGAAAGATAGAAATAAATATTTCAACAGAAGAAGATAATACTTTCAATATATTTCTAAGAATACCTTCATGGGTAGATAATTTTGAAATAGAAGTGGATGGAGAGAAAGTCCCCAAAAATATGGAAAAAGGTTTTTTGAGAATCCAAAAAAATTGGAAGGGTGGTCATAAAGTTGAATTAGGTTTTCCAATGACTATGAAATATATAGAAAGTCACCCTTTTGTGAGGGAAAATATTGGGAAAGTAGCTATAAAAAGAGGACCTTTAGTGTACTGTGCAGAAAAAACAGATAACAAAGAAGGAGATGTTTGGAACTATATAATCGATATAAACGGAGAAGTAGAAGAAGAAAACGCAGAAATAGAAAATAAAAAGATAATAAAATTAAAAGCAAAGGGATGCTTTGAAGAATTAAAAGATTGGGAAGAAAAATTATACACAAAAATAGGAAGTATTAAAACAGACAAAGAACAAATTAAAATTAATCTTATTCCATATTTTGCCTGGGCAAATAGAAGTAAAGGTCCTATGGTTGTGTGGTTAAAAAAATAAAAAATTTAGATTAATAATTTGATATAATTGTAAAAATTCAACAAGATCAAAGGAGAATACTTTATGGAAGTTAAAGAAAGGATTAATAGGCTGAGGGAGTTAATGCAAAGAATGGGGATTACAGCTTACGTAGTTCCAACATCTGATCCACACCAGTCGGAATATATTGCTGATTATTATAAAACAAGGGTATGGATCTCAGGGTTTACAGGTTCCGCAGGAACGGTGGTAATTACTCAAAAGGAAGCTATTCTTTGGACAGACGGGAGATACTTTATTCAAGCAGAAAAAGAGCTTGAAGGAAGTGGTATAAAACTGTGCAAAATCGGTATTCCTGGTTTCCCAACGTATTCTCAATGGTTGAAAGATTTGTTAAATGAAGGAGATACTATTGGATTTGATGGGAAAACTTTTTCTCAAAAAGAATACGAAAGTTTAGAAAAAGAAGTTTTTAAAAAGAAGATAAAAATAATTGACGATTATGACCTGATAGGTAAAATATGGGTGGATAGGCCAGCACTCCCACAAAGCGAAGCTTTTGTTCACGATGTAAAATATGCTGGTAAAACTACTAAAGAGAAATTAGAGGAAGTTAGGAAAGAGATGACTAACAAAGGATCCACACATTTTTTAATTGGAAGTCTCGATGATATAGCATGGTTGTATAATATAAGAGGGAGAGATATTCCAAAAAATCCAGTAATTATTTCTTATGCTTTAATTTCTGAAGATAATGCATTTATATTTGTAAATAAAAATAAAATAAATGAAAAAGTGAAAAGTCATTTGAAAGAAAACGGTGTTGAAATTAAAGAATACGATAAGATAGTAGAAGAAATAGAAAATATTCCATCAGGAAGCAAAGTATTTTTAGATCCTTCAAAGATAAATAGATGGCTTTATAAAAATATACCAGGACGTTGCAAAATAATAAAAGGCACTAATATAACTACTTATTTAAAATCTATAAAAAATGAAGTGGAAATAAAAAATCAAAAAAATGCTTATATCAAAGATGGAGTAGCTTTGGTGAAATTCATATATTGGCTTGATAAAAACATTGGTAAAACTAAAATTACTGAAGTATCTGCTTCAAAACAATTAGAAGATTTTAGACGTCAACAAGAAGAATTTATTGAACCAAGTTTTGATACGATTGCTGCTTACAAAGAAAACGCTGCTATGATGCATTACAAACCCGAAGAGGGAAAGTCTAATTATGAATTAAAAAATGAAAAAATGTTTTTAGTTGATTCTGGAGGCCAATATCTTGATGGAACGACTGACATAACAAGAACTATCATCTTAGGACCCATAACAGACGAAGAAAAACGTGATTTTACACTTACTTTGAAGGCGCATATAAATTTAATAAATTCTAAATTTCTTTATGGTGCAACGGGAACAAATCTTGATGTTTTAGCAAGATATCCACTATGGCAAGAAGGTTTAGATTACAAATGCGGAACTGGACATGGTGTTGGTTTTCTATTAAATGTTCATGAAGGTCCGCAAAGTATTTCCAATAAATACAATGAAGTTGTATTAGAAGAAGGTATGATATTAACTATAGAACCTGGAGTATACAAAGAAGGTAAACATGGGGTTAGAATTGAAAATGTAACGGTAGTAGAAGAAGATATAACTACTGATTCTGGAAAATTTATGAGATTTCAACCTTTATCTTTTTGTCCAATAGATTTAAAAGGTATATATGTAACCTTGCTAACTATAAAAGAGAAAAAATGGTTAAATGAATATCATAAGCAAGTATTCGACAAGTTATCTCCTTATTTAGAGGTTGAAGAGAAAGAATGGTTAAAAGAAAATACGAAAAGTATATAATGGTTCTTTTCGTTTGGGGGTGGGATAGAAATTGTCACAAACAAAAGTCGAAGAAGAACTCTCTAAAAGACGTTCTTCTCTAAAATCATTGAATCATCGTATCGCAAAATTGCGTGAAGAAAGTATTGGTACCGAAGTAAAAATCTCAAATGAACGAGCGAGATTAATTACCGAATTCTATAAAAGTGGTTTTGCGGATGGAAAATCTGAACCAGTAAAAAAAGCAATGGCTTTTAAATATTTGATGGAAAGGGTAAGTCTTCCTGTCGAAGAGGGTCAGTTGATAGTTGGACTTCGTGGGACAGGACCTCAACAAGTACCTACTTATCCCGAAATATGTACCCACGATTTAGAGGATCTTGAAACTTTAGATAAAAGAGAAAATATGCCATACAAGGTAGATGAAGAAACTAAAAAAATATATGAAAAAGATATTATTCCTTTTTGGAAGAGCAAAACGACAAGAGAGATAATTTTTGAAAATCTGCCAAAAGAATGGATAGAAGCATATAATGCCGGTATATGGACAGAATTTATGGAACAAAGAGCACCTGGGCACACTGCTGGTGGAGAAAGGATATTCAAAACTGGCATATTAGATATTAAAGAAAAGATAAAAAATAAAATAAAAGAGTTATCTCCTACGGATTCGTTATATTACGATAAATTAGAAGAATTAAAAGCGATGGATATTTCTGCAGATGCTATTTTGATATATGCCAAAAGATATTCGAAAAAGTTGAAAGATTTAGCTAAAGAAGAAAAAGATGTTGAGAGAAAAGTTGAGTTAGAAAAGATGTCTCAAATATGTGAGCATGTTCCTGCACATGCTCCAACCAGTTATTGGGAAGCTTTACAACATTATTGGTTCATACATGTAGGTGTGGTATATGAAACCAATCCATGGGACTCTTTCAACCCTGGGAGATTAGATCAACATTTATATCCTTTTTATGAGAAAGAAATTGCTGAGGGATCACTGAGTAGTGAACAAGCTAAAGAACTATTAGAAGCATTTTGGATAAAATTCAATAACCAACCTGCCGTTCCGAAAGTTAGAGTCACTGCCGAAGAAAGTTTTACCTACAACGATTTCACAAAAATAAATGTCGGGGGATTAAAAAAAGATGGTTCTAATGGAGTAAATGAAGTTTCTTATTTGATATTAGAAGTATTAAGTGAAATGAGAACTTTGCAACCCAATACAGCTGTACAAGTAAGCGTTAAAAATCCTGAGCATTTTATTATTAAAGCGTTAGAAGTTGTGGGACCAGGATTTGGAGAACCTCCTTTTTTCAATTTCGATGGAGTTTTGCTTAAAATGCTAAGGCAAGGGAAATCTTTAGAAGATGCCAGAACCGCTGGAGTAAGTGGTTGCGTTGAAAGTGGTTCTTTTGGAAAAGAATCTTATATTTTGACTGGATATTTCAACTTACCTAAAATCTTAGAAATTACATTGAACAATGGTGTTGATCCAAAATCTGGAAAAAAGATTGGATTAAGTACTGGCGATCCTCGCGCATTTAAAAGTTTTGAAGAGTTATGGGACGCTTATATGAATCAAATTAAATATTTTTTGGATATTAAAATGAAAGGGAACGATATTATAGAAAGTATATTTGCCAAGCACTTTCCTGTTCCTTTTTTATCTTTATGGATAGAGGATTGTGTTGAAAAAGCCAAAGATTATAACAGTGGTGGTGCAAAGTATAATACTCAGTATATTCAAATAGTAGGGCTTGGAACTATTACTTATAGCCTGACATCTTTGAAATACCATGTATTTGATCAAAAAAATACTATAATGAATGAGCTTCTTAAAGCTTTAAATTCGAATTTTGAAGGAGATTTTGAATATTTAAGACAAGTAATTTTGAACAAAACTCCAAAATATGGTGAAGACAATGATTATGCAGATTTTATAGCAAAATCTTTGGTTGAAAAAATAGTTGATATGATTGAAAGTTATCCACCTTCTCCAATAAGAAAAGCTTCAAAAAGGGCTTATTTTTTACCAACTACAGTACATGTTTATTTTGGGAAGGTAACAGAAGCAACTCCTGATGGAAGAAAAGCTGGGGAACCAGTTTCTGAAGGTGTTTCACCAGTTCAAGGGAGTGATAAAAAAGGTATTGCAGCTGTTTTTAGGTCTGTGTCAAAATGTGATTGGGACAAGACAGGTGGTGCACTACTTAATCAAAGGCTAAGTCCGGGCTTAATGAACAGTAAAGATAATATTAAAAAGTTAGCGCAGGTAATAAAAACCTTTTTTCTAATGGGTGGTCATCACGTGCAGTTTAACGTCGTAAGTACAGAATTGTTAAGAGAAGCTCAAAAAAGGCCAAAAGATTTTCAAGATTTGATGGTTAGAGTAGCAGGATACAGTGATTATTTTGTAAATCTTCCAAAAGGACTACAAGAAGAAATTATAGCAAGGACAGAATATGAAGAAATCTAATATCAGTGAAAAACCAGGATTAATATTTGATATAAAAAGGTATGCTATACATGATGGGCCGGGGATAAGAACGACTATCTTTTTTAAAGGATGCCCGTTGAACTGTTGGTGGTGTCATAATCCTGAAGGAATTGAATACCACGAAGAATTAATGTATTTTGAATACCAATGCATGCATTGTGGCACCTGTTATGAAGTGTGTCCAGAAAATGTGATAGAATTTGATGAAAGTCCAAAAATAAAAAGAGAGTTATGTACGCTTTGTGGAAATTGCTCTTCTTCTTGCCCTACAACTGCTTTAAAAATGGTAGGAGAAATGAAGACAGTTAATGAAGTAACATCAGAAGTAGAAAAAGACATATTATTTTTTGACAATTCTGAAGGAGGAGTTACTTTTTCTGGGGGAGAACCTCTATATCAGTACCCCTTCTTATTAGAACTTTTAAAAGAATTTAAAAATAAGGGCATTCATACAACTTTAGATACCTCGGGGTTTGCATCAAAAAAAGTTTTTGCATCTGTTATAGAATATGTTGATCTTTTTTTATACGATCTAAAACTTATTGATGAAAACGAACATATAAAGTACACAGGAGTTTCTAACATGGTAATATTAGATAATTTAAGATTTTTAGCTAATAAAAGAAAAGCTGAAGATATAATAATCAGATTTCCAGTTATTCCAAATATTACCGATACAAACAGAAACGTAGAAGGTATTTTAGATTTCATTTCTTCATTGAAAGGTATCAAAGAGATTGATTTAATGCCTTTTCATGATGTAAGTGAGAAGTATTACAGATTAGATAAAGAGTATAAAATAAAGAACAGCGAATCTCCAACTAATGAGAGATTGCTTGAAATTAAAGAGAAATTCGAAAAAAATGGTTATATTGTAAAAATGAATTAAGCATGGAGGCATAAAAATTGAAGAAGACTAAGCAGTCTATTATAAAAGAATATATCTTAGACCAAATGAAAAGCGGAGATTTAAAAAAAGGAGATAAATTACTTTCAGAAAATCAACTTGCCGAATATTTTTCTGTCAGTAGACAAACTGTTAGAAAGGCATTATTTGAATTAGAAAAAGAAGGATATTTGCTAACCAGAAGGGGAAGCGGTACATACGTTAAATCTGTAAAAAAGGACAAAGAGAATATTGGCATACTGACACAGTCTCTAACTGATTATATATTTCCATTCATTGTTATGGGAACAGAAGAAAAACTAAAAAATACGAGGTATAAGTCATTTATTGGGAACGCTAAAAATGATCCCATTTTGGAAAAAGAAATACTGGAAAGGTGGGTAGATCAAGGAGTAAAAGGATTAATAGTAGATCCGGTTGTAAGTGCTACAAAACAAGCAAACACAAACCTTTTAAAGGAAATAAGCAAAGATATACCAACAATAATAATTAACAGTGATCTTGACATTCCACATGCTGGAACTCTTGTTTTAAATGATTACGAATGTGGAGCTTTTGCAGCAGAAAAGTATATAGAACTTGGCCATAAAAGGTTAGCAGTCATATATAAGGCTGTTCATAAGGCCGCTGTAGAAAGAGCGGAAGGATTTATAGACAAAGTCAAAGAAAATAAAAAATTGATCCTGTATGAAATACCTTTTCATAGTCAAGAGACTTCAGATACCGTTTTAAATTTAATACTTTCACTTCTCAGTTTACCAAAAGATAACATTCCTACAGCTATCTTTTGTTCTAACGATCTTGTAGCAATGCAAGTAGTGATCGCATCAAAAAAATTAAGATTGGAGATACCTAAAGATATTTCTCTAATAGGATTCGATGATGCGGATTTTGCGCAAGCTTTAGAATTATCTACTTTTAGACATCCCAAACAGCAGTTTGGAGAAAAAGCTGCACAAATGTTGTTAAAAATGATAGAAGATAATAACAACGGTAAAGCTGAAAAAGTAGTTGAAAAAGCCGAATTTATTGAAAGAAACAGTTTGTTAAAAAGAAATTAAGGAGAAAATATATGTTAGATCTTTTAAACTTAGAAATAGAAAAAATGGCAAATTTAAATTTTTTATGTGAATGTGGCAAAAATCATAAAGTAAATATAGAAAATATTGTTGTGCAAAAAGAAGTAACAAAAAATAAAACTAAAATTTTTGAGATGATCAACAAAGAGAATTTGTTTTTTGTAGCTGATAACAACACTTACAAGGCTTGTGGAGAAAATTTGTTAAAAGTCTTAAGAGAAGAAAACTATAATATAACCGAATATATATTTCAAGGTTCAAACCCTTTAATCCCAAATGAAGAAAGTGTTGGAAGACTATTGATAGAAATTCCTAAAAATGCATCTCTAATAATTGCGGTTGGTTCTGGAACTATAAACGATCTTTGCAGGTTTTTGAGTTATAAAACAAATGTACCGTATATAATTTTTGCTACTGCTCCTTCAATGGATGGTTATGCTTCTACTGTATCTCCTTTAATTGTTGAAAAATTTAAGAAAACTTTTGAAGCTACCTATCCAAAATCTATCATAGCTGATACTGAAATTTTAAGAAAAGCTCCTTTAGATATGATACACGCAGGATTTGGAGATATTTTAGGTAAATACACTTCTTTAACTGATTGGGAACTTTCAAAGTATGTTAATAACGAATATTACTGTGAAACAACGGTAAAACTTGTTGAAAAAGCAAGGAATATGTGTGTCGAAAATGCGGAAAAAATAAGTCGAAGAAGCGAAGAAGTTATCAAACATTTAACCGAAGCCCTTATAATTTCAGGTATAGCGATAAGTTTTGTGGGGAATTCAAGACCCGCATCAGGTGCCGAACATCATATCGCACACTTTTGGGAAATAGAAGCTATTTCAAAAAACAAACCTCATCCGTTACACGGAAATTTAGTTGGTGTAGGAACAGTGATTGTATCGATGATATATAGACTTATGAAAAATAACATACCAAAAGAAATTTCTCCTGTAGACCCTGAATATCTTATTTCGCTTCATAAAAAAGTTGGCTCTACATATGATCCAAAAGAATTAGGTATTTCAAAAGAACTTTTTAGAGAAAGCATAATTCATGCAAGAGAAATTCGAAATAGATATACTATTCTTCAATTAGCGTACGAACACAATAAACTGGAAAAAATAGCTAAAACACTCACAGAAAAATTTTATGCTTAATTCTTCGTAATTATTTCATATAAAGATTGAAAAAATTTTAGGTGAAAAATCAAATATATTAAATCTAAAATCCCGCTAAAAGCGGGATTTTTTAAATATGTATTGTCAGTCCTTCTATACCTTCTTCAGCTCCTAAAATGCTTTCTGTTAAAGTTGGATGTGGATGAATAGAATCTACTAATTGAGATGCGGTCATTCCGTATTTTATTGCCAAGACACCTTCCATAATCATATCGGTAGCGTTGGGTGAAACAATTGATGCACCTAAAACTTTTTTGGTTTCTTTGTCAGCGATTATTTTTACAAATCCTTCTCTTTCTTCCATTGTTCTGGCTCTGGCGTTGGCAGATACTGGGAATTTTGATATAATTACTTTTTCTAAATCAACATCTTTTTCTTTCAACCCAACTGTTGCTATTTCTGGGTTTGAAAATATAACGTTAGGAACTGCGCTATAATCCATTTTTTTACTCTCACCTGCAATATTATGAGCAGCTACTATCCCCTCGTACATTGCAACATGTGCCAACATTATATGTGCTCTTATGTCTCCAATAGCGTACACATTTTCTATATTTGTTTTCATTGATAGATCGGTTTTTACTCCTTTTTCAATAGTAACACCCAATTCTTTGATATCCTTAGGGATGAGAGGTCTTCTACCGACTGCAATCAATACTTTTGAGCTTTCTATTTCTTTACTTTCATCATCTTTTTCTACTTTAGATATGTAGGATTCTTTGTTTTTTGTTACATTAGTTACTTTGTACTTTTCAAATATTTCTACACCTTTTTTCATTAAAGATTTTTTGGCAACTTCTGCAACATCTGGATCTTCATTTGGTAGAATATGATCCAACAACTCAACTATGTAAACTTTTTTGCCAAGATTAGAAAAAAGAGTAGCTATTTCTATTCCGATAACTCCTCCCCCGACTATTAAAATTGAATCTGGAAGTTCTGTCATTTTAAAAACGTCGTCGCTTGTCCAGATACCTTCTATTTTATCAAAAGGAGTAAAAATTACAGGTTGAGATCCATGAGCTAAAATAATATACTTTGTTTCTATTGTTTGATTTAAGACTTTAATGTGATTTTTATCGATAATCTCAGCAACACCTTTGATTAAATCTACGTTATTTTTCTTAAATAAATATTCTATACCTTTTCTGGACTGCAAAACTACTTTGTTCATGTGTTTGATTATTTCTTTTAAATCATAATCAATATTTTCAACCTTTACTCCAAATTTTTTAGCTTCTGTATTGATTTTCTCATATAAATGGGCAGAAGTTAATAAAGCTTTGGTAGGGATACATCCTTTATTAGTACACGTTCCGCCTAAATCTTCTTTTTCAATAACCGCGACTTTTTTGCCTAATTGTGATAATCTTATTGCTGAAACATAACCTCCAGGTCCTGATCCGATTATTACGCTATCATACATCTACGCTTCCTCCTCTTTTTTAAAATTTACTCACTTTAGAAATTATAAAATTCATATTTTATCAATAGTTTAGCGTTTAACTTTTTATAAAATACCTCCACAATTCTAATTTTGAGCTATTCTCTATTCCTTTAACCTTCTCGCTACGTGTAGCGAAAGAGAGGTGAAGGGCTCCGCCCTGGACCCGTTTTAAATTCAAATGCTTGTTTTCTGAAAATTCTCATTTCTAAAATACCTAAATTAATTGTTTTTTCATCCTATAAAAACTCAGAATACAATTCCGAGTTTTTATAGTTGATTCAGTTATTTTTCTAAATCCTATGTTGTTATAAAAATTAATAGCTTTTATGTTTTCCTTTTCAACATCTAAAATAACGTTTTTGCTTCCAGATTTTCTTGCAGTTTCTTCCGCTTTAAAAATTAATTGCTTGCCCGTACCTAACCCTCTAAATAAATCATAAATCGCTATGTTGCTGATATAAAAATCTTCCTTACTTATCTTCCCGATAACTTTATTTAGTTTAACCAGTGGAATTATACTTTTGAAAAAAATAATTCCTAAGTTTTTAAACATAAGATGCCCAGTCCTTAGATTTTCTCTATTTTTTGTTTCCCAATTATAGCATAATATCATTCCAAGGGTTTCTTCCTCTTTCTTTGCGAAACAAACATGTTGGTAACTAAAAAGATTGCTTTTAGTTACAAATAAATTATTTAGCGTTTTCTTTGTATTTTGACCAAAAATCAACGGAAAAAATGGGGCAGAGATTAGAAAAAGTTCGACAAAATTCTTATTATCACTAATAGTTGCTTTTTTTATATCCATAATTCGAATCATCCTTTATCAATATTTTACCTCAATTTTAAATTATAATAAAATTTTATTTTTAATTAAACTCTTGAGAGATGTGGCAGGTTTTAATTCCCCTTCTGTGAAGGGGAATTTTACTTTATAATTTTCTATATAAAAAGTGTTATAATAAAAACAAAGAAAGTGGATGTAATTATAATTAAGGACTTTAGAAATGATAATTTTTTTAGAAAATAGGTATTTGAATTTAAAATAGGTGCAGGACGGAGCCCTCCCTTTTTTTTCGTTGCAAGCAGCGAAGAAGTTAAAGGAATAGTAGTTAACAAAAATATTAATAAAACTTAAGTTTTAGAATTTCTAAAGGGAATAAAATTCTAATTTTTGGGAGGATTAAATTTAATTGGAAAAAGAAACCGTTGTAAATGAAAAAAATTATTATTCAAGGTTAGATACCTTTATACGAAAAAATTATCCAGACATAAAATTGGGAGCTATTTATAGCCTTATAAGAAGAGGTTTTGTAAGAGTTAATGGAAAAAGGATAAAGCATAACAATTACTCTCTAAATATTGGAGATCGAGTCAAGATAATTTTAAACGATGAAAAGTTAGAAGATATAAAAAGGCCTGCGGAACCGTCTTTGAAAGCAAGACATGTTGATTTTGACATAATATATGAAGACAATGAATTTTTGGTAATAAATAAACCAGCTAAGGTGTCAGTGCATCCTGGAGCCCAAGAAGAAATGGCAACCATAATTGAAGGTGTTATGTATTATTCAGATGGTCAATTTGAACCTCATTTAGTGCATAGATTAGATAAACTAACTTCTGGTGTTATGATAATAGCTAAAAATAAACAAACTGCCAGGGAGTTAACAGAGCTTATAAAAGGTAGAGAGTCAAAGAAATTTTATTTATCTTTATTAGTTGGAGACTTGAAGAAAAAAGAAGGATTCTTATCTACGCCAGTTTATGGAAAAGAGGCTTATTTGGAATACAAAGTAATAAAAAAGTATAAAACACCGGAAGGGATTTACACGCTCGTAGAGATAGAATTGCATACAGGAAGGAAACATCAAATAAGAATACAATTTGCCAATCTTGGTTACCCAATTGCTGGAGACGATACTTATGGCAACAAAGGGCAGAACAGAATTTTAAGAAAAAAATATAATTTGAGAAGATTTTTTCTTCATGCGAGTAAACTTTCTTTTAATTTTAAAGGCCAATATTTTGAATTTAGTGCCCCGCTTAGTGAGGATCTACAATCAGTTTTAGAGAGGTTAGAAAAATCGTCTTAAAAGAATAGGGGGATAATTTAATGAGAAAAATAAGAAAGTACGTTGTTTTAATTTCTATAATTTTTTCGATAGTTTTCTTTTTTTATTCCCTATATGTTGATATTGCAAATTCAAGTACTTATTCGATACTTCCTATAGAAAGTCAGTTACATATAATTGAGAATAATGGGTATTTTTATTATACTTATGAGAATCATGCTATACTAAAAGATTTTCAGTCTCAAGGTTTTGAGGAAGATATAATTTTTTTAAAAGATTTAACTTTAAGATATAAATATGTGCTCATTGTGGAATTTTCCGACTTCGATAAATATTTTACAGAAATTAAAGATCGATTGGACAAAGATATATTAAACAACATGAGGTATGCTCATTATATAAAAGCGGCTGAAATAGATAAGTTTGATGATGAAATGATAGTTCAAAGGTTTCATAGAGCTTTAAAAGAAAGAAAAATACGGTATTTTATATTTCCGGAGCATTCCAGAACGTTAAATTTAATTAATTTGATCCAAAAAGATTTAGGTACTCCCGTTAACATTAATTCAATCAATTATTCTGAGCCGACGTTTATTTTTTCAGGCATTGGGGTAGGATTAATATTTTTGAATTTATTTTCGTACGTACCATTGTTTGCTATTATATATATTCTGTGCTTTATTTTTTTAAATAATTGGTCTTTTACAATAGCAGCTACATTATTTTCTATAATTATATTTTTTAGGGTTTCCAAAAATAATCTTTTAAAAATTATAAGCTATTCTTTGTTATTTGGAATTCTTGTATTTATGAGTGGATATAATAACTTATTGATATTTAAGCTTAATAATGTTAGGGGAGTAAAAATTTTACTTGTCGTTTTGCCGGCTTTGGTTTTATTGAAAGCATTTATAGACTTTACAGGAATTACATTTAAGAAAGGCGATATCAAAAATGCTTTCAAGAAAATTAAAAGTATAAGATTTAGAAAAACAGATATTGTACTATTGTTGTTAGTTATAATAGCAGGTATAATATACATAGTAAGGAGTTCAAATTGGGCTTTTGTCACAAATTTTGAAAGGAAGGTAAGAGATTATTTTGAAAGGGTTCTAATTGCAAGACCAAGGACTAAAGAGATAATATCTTACTTCTTTTATTATACACCATCGTTACCAGGAAGGTCTTTCATTTGGAATACATTTAGAGCAATTTTGCCTGTATCTATACTTAACACTTTTTTACATATACATACGCCTTTATATTTAAGTATTTTAAGAACAATAAATGGCTTTTTAGTTTCTCTAATATTATTATTAATTATTTTATTTGTGGAAACATTGATAAAAAAAATAAGAGAATCTAAGAGCTCCAATCAATTAGAAAATGGATTACAAAAAGTAGAAGAATCACAAGAGGAACAAGAAAATTCACAAACTAAGGGGGTATAACTATGGAAAACTTAAAGGATTTTTTAAGAAGTGTGGTTATTATAGCCAGTATAGTAGTAGCAGCAATATCTTTATACCTTTTTTATTTGGAAGATATAAATCAAAGACTGTTTGAATATTATGAATTTTCTGATTTAATTGCATTTTTGCTTGTAATCTTATTTGTGGCTTTAGTGGTATTTCTCATTTTTTTCTATATTAGATTACTCATGAAAAAAAAGTATGGAATGTTCTTTTCATTCACATTTTTATCAGCGTTGGCTTTTCTTTCAATTTTTCTATATTCTTCAATGATTCTAAGTGCAATTTTTATCGCAAATATTGTAGGATTAGCCCTTGCTATATATTATACCAAAGAAAAAGAGCCAAAAACTGTAAAAGTTCCACAAAAGAATATCAGTCAGGAAGCTACTCAAAATCAAAACGAGCCAAAGTCCGTTAAAAACCAGAACAATCCGAAAAACGATCAAAATGCAAAAAAGTAAAGGTATGCTAAATGCATACCTTTACTTTCTTTTTTGGTTATATGCATAAACTCCTTCTTTTAAAATGCTGCAAGCTTTTCTTAATTCTTGGTTATTTAAAACATATGCGATTCTTATTTCGCTTTTTCCAGCTCCGGGAGTAGCGTAAAAACCATTCAAAGGAGATACCATAACAGTTTCACCGTCTATATCAAAATCTGTGAGCATCCATTTTACAAATTCTTCAGAACTATCAACAGGTAATTCAACAGAGATATAAAAAGAACCATGAGGTTTTTGGAAAACTGCTCCTTCTATTTTACTTAATTCATCAAAAGCAGCGTCTCTTCTTTGCTGGTACTCTAAAACCATTTTCTCAAAATAATCTTCTTCTAAATCTTTAAGTAAACCTAAAGTTCCAAATTGTGCCATCAAGGGAGGGCTTAACCTTGATTGTGCGAATTTCATAACTTGTTCTAAAATTTTTTTGTTTTTAGTTGCTAATACACCGATTCTCGCGCCACAAGCACTGTATCTTTTTGAAATACTGTCCAACAAAATGAATCTTTCTTGGTCTTCAAAATTCATTATAGAAATGTGTTTTTTGCCATCAAATGTAAATTCTTTATAAACTTCATCTGACATAACAAAAATATCCTTTTCTTTAGCAAAATCAACTATTCTTTTCAATTCATCGTAAGTATAAACAGCTCCTGTTGGATTAGAAGGATTAGAAAATATAATAGCTTTGACTTTTTCATTGTAAGCCTTTTCGAATGCTTCTCTTTCTGGAACAGCATATCCGTTTTTGGGACTTGATTTTACGGGTCTTAATTTAACATTTAACATTTCGGCAAATCCTTTATAATTTGCATAAAAAGGTTCAATAACCATTACCTCATCTCCAGGAACAGCGACAGTTGCCAAAGAAAAGATTACGGCTTCACTTCCTCCTGTCGTAATTATCAGATCTTCAGCATCAAAGTTAATATTCCAAGATTTGTAATACTTGGAGAAGGCTTCTCTCAATTCATATAAACCTGCTGAATGGCTATAATACACTATATTTGTTGAATACTTTTTAATACCTTCAAAGAAGGCTTTTGGCGTTTCAACATCTGGCTGTCCAATATTCAAGTGGTATACTTTTTTCCCAGACTTCTTTGCTGCTTCAGCGTATGGTACTAATTTCCTGATTGGTGAAAATTGTGAATTCAAAACTCTCTGAGAAAGTTGCATTATATCCCTCCTATTTTCAAAACACTATTTGCACTTATATATCTTATCACTAACTTATAAAAAAATAAAGTTAAAAATTTGAATATTATAAGGAATTAGAGATTATTAGATTTTATTAACAAGTGAAAACTTAAAAATTCTTAATTTCAAATAGTTTTTTAAAAAGGAATAAATTTGGTGTATAATTAAGATAAATTAGCTTAACAAACTAACTGCAAAGAGGAGGATCAATATGGAAAAATTGGTACTGGACGATTTTACAAAGTATAAGTTCTTATCGAGTACAAAATTTTCACCGGATGGTAAAAAATTAGCTTTTGTTGTTCATCAAATGGATGTAGATGAAAACGAATATCTCTCAAATATTTGGTTATACGATCTTCAAAACAAAAAGATGAACAAATTGACTACTTTTAATCAAGAAAGTTCTTTTGTGTGGTTGGATGAGGATAATATAGTATTTTCAACTATTAGGGATGAAAAGGATAAGAAAAGAAAAGAGAAAGGAGAACCTTTCACCATATATTATAAAATAAATATTAATGGTGGTGAAGCAGAAAAATTTTTTGAAGTACCTTTATTTGTCAATAAGGTAGAACCTATATCTGAAGAAAAGTTTGTTTTAACGGCTATCTATGATCCAAAATACAGGGATCTTGAAAATTTAACTAAAGAAGAAAAAGAGAAAAAACTTGAAGAACTAAAAGAGGAAAAGGATTACGAAATTCTTGATGAGATACCTTTTTGGTCAAATGGTAGTGGTTTTACAAACAAAAAAAGAAATAGGTTGTATATATTTTCAACAAAAGATAATAAACTATCTCCAATAACTGATGAATTAACTGATGTTAATATGTTTAAAATTAATAAGAATAAAAACAAAATCCTTTTCATTTCAAATACATTCAAAGATAAAATGGAAATAAAATCCGATCTATTCTTGTATGATTTAGAAAAAGAAAAATTAGAAAAACTGACTCATCAAGATCCTTTTAGCTATGATTACGCTGATTTTTTCAGAGATAAAATTATATTTTTAGGATCAGATATGAAAAAATATGGAATAAATGAAAATCCTAAATTTTATTTAATGAATGATGAAACAAAAGAAGTTAAACAAATTCAAACAGATTTCGATTATAGCACATGGAGTTCTGTGGGCTCTGATTGTAGATACGGTTCCAATAGTGAGTTCAAGGTTGATGGAGATTATTTTTACTTTGAAACTACCGAGTATGGAAATTCATTTATCAACAGAATAAATGAAAGTGGAAATAAAGAAAAGTTAACAACAGAAGAAGGTTCAGTCGATGGATTTGATGTATATAGTGACAAAATTATTTTTGTTGGTATGAGAAATTTAAAGTTGCAAGAATTGTATGAATTAACAAATGGGCAAGAACATCAAATCACAGAATTTAACGAATGGGTAATCAAAGAAAAAACTATTTCTAAAACTGAAAGAATAATGGTTGTAAAAAATGATGTTGAAATAGAAGGTTGGATAATGAAGCCTATCGATTTTGATAATAGAAAAAAATATCCGGCTATTTTAGATATTCATGGTGGTCCTAAAACTGTCTATTCAGGAGAAGTGTTCTTTCATGAGATGCAGTATTGGGCAAATGAGGGATATGTAGTAATCTTTTGTAACCCCAGAGGAAGTGATGGAAGAGGAAACGAATTCGCTGATATTAGAGGAAAGTATGGAACAATAGATTATGAAGATATTATGGATTTTGTTGATAAAGTGTTACAAGATAACAGCTATATCGATAAAGAGAGAATAGGTGTGACAGGAGGTTCATACGGTGGATACATGACTAATTGGATAATTGGTCAT
Organism: Petrotoga sp. 9PWA.NaAc.5.4; assembly: GCF_002895485.1. Lineage (NCBI taxonomy): Bacteria > Thermotogati > Thermotogota > Thermotogae > Petrotogales > Petrotogaceae > Petrotoga > Petrotoga sp. 9PWA.NaAc.5.4. The sequence goes on along the minus strand of NZ_AZRK01000045.1, from coordinate 22,505 downwards.
ACAAATAGATTTAAAGCTGCAGTTTCTCAAAGAAGCATAGCCAATTGGATTTCTAAATTTGGAACTACAGATATAGGTTATTATTTTGTTGAAGATCAACAAGCTGCTACTCCTTGGAGTGATTACGAAAAACTTTGGTTCCATTCACCAATGAAATATGCTGATAGAGTTAAAACACCAACCTTGTTTATTCACTCTGAAGAAGATTACAGATGTTGGTTAGCAGAAGGCTTACAGATGTTCACTTCTCTTAAATATAACGGAGTTGAATCTAGACTTGTTATGTTTAGAGACGAAAATCATGAATTAAGCAGAAGCGGTAAACCAAAACATAGAATAATAAGACTAAAAGAAATTACTCAATGGTTCGATAAATACTTAAAATGATGGATCAAGCAAATTTTTACTAATCGTGAAAAAAATTGTGATATAATCAATTCGTTGAATAATAATGAAAATAATAACGAAAAATCTTTTAAAAATGGAGGAAGAAATGCATACGAAAACTAAAAGATTAGTCACAATTTCTTTATTGTCAGCTATCTCTTTTGTTTTGGGGTTCACGCCTTTAGGATTTATTCCTATACCTCCAGCTAATGCTACAACTATGCATATTCCTGTAATTATTGGAGCAATTTTAGAAGGACCTATCGCTGGAGTAGTAATAGGTTTGATTTTTGGGATTTCAAGTATTATTCAAGCTTTATTAAGGCCAAACATCTTATCTTTTGCATTTGTAAATCCTTTAGTTTCAGTTTTACCAAGAATATTGATTGGGCTTGTTTCTTATTACTCCTATAAACTTGTGTTGACATTTTTTTCTCGGAATAATAAAAAGGATAAAATTTCAAAATTAAGCGACACTATTTCTGTAGGTGTGAGTGCTGCTTTAGGTACATTGACGAACACCGCAGGTGTTTTAGGTATGATGTATTTGTTGTATGCAGATAGAGTTGCTTTTGCTATGGGTATAGAAAGGAGTGCTGTAGGTGGAGTAATATTAGCTATAGGTCTAACAAACGGCATTCCAGAAATAATAGTTGCTGTTCTAATTACCATCGGAGTAATAAGAGCAGTTAAAAGAGCGGGATATTGATAGTAAAAAATTAAATTAAGTCCTAACTTATGTTAGGACTTAATTTTTGATTTAAAATTTATTTATTATTGAGCTTGCTTATTAAATCTTCTAAAAAAGATTTTTTCTACTTCGACAAAGACTACAAAAAATAAAGATAGTCCCATAACATACAACCATTGAGTGGAGTTTAAGGGCACTATTTCAAACACGGCGCGCAAGAAAGGAATTTCTAAAATTAGCTGTAAAAGGGCTCCTATACCTATTGCCATAAGAAGAAATCTGTTGCTAAAGAATTTCATTCTAAATATAGATTCTACGTGTGACCTTGAATTTAAAGAATGTAAAAGCTGTGAAAATACAAGTGTCATAAACGTCATAGTTTCGGCTATTTCTAAACTATATCTGTTTCCAAGCATAAAAGCTGTTATAGATAAAATACTCATAAAAGCACCTTCAATAATAACTTGAATGCCTAATCCTTGTGCAAAAATGTTTTCATTTCTGCTTCTTGGTTTTTCCTTCATAACATTTGGGGACGGTGGTTCCATCCCAAGTCCCAAAGCTGGTAAACTATCCGTCACAAGGTTAATCCACAAAAGGTGGATAGGAAGGAGGGGTTGCCCTAATCCAAATAAAGTTGCGATAAAGACTGTAAATATTTCACCGACATTACACGATAAAAGGTATCTAATAGACTTTCGAATGTTAGAATATATAGTTCTACCTTCTTCAACTGCTGAAACTATTGTTGCAAAATTATCATCAGTTAATACCATATCTGATGCTTCTTTAGCAACTTCTGTACCAGTTATACCCATAGCTACTCCAATGTCGGCTTGAGAAAGAGCCGGAGCATCATTTACTCCATCCCCCGTCATGCCAACAATTGCACCATTTTTTTGCCATGCTTTAACTATTTTCACTTTATGTTCTGGAGAGACTCTTGCATATACCCTAATTTTCTTTACTTTTTTAACTAATTCTTCGAAATCCATTTCATCTAATTCTTTTCCAGTAACAACAAGCTCTCCTTCATGAAGTAATCCCAATTCTCTTGCAATAGCCTCTGCTGTAAGTTTATGATCTCCAGTTATCATAACAGTAGTTATACCAGCTAAATCACATTTTCTAATAGCTTCTTTTGCTTCAGGGCGTGGAGGATCTATCATTCCAATTAAACCTAAAAAAGTTAAATTAGTTTCCAAATTTTCTTTATCATAATCCTTATCAGGGAGGATTCTATAACCTAAACTTAAAACTCTCATTCCATTTCGTGCCAGTTGCTCGTTTGCTTTATTAATTTCTTCTATGTCATTTTGTGTAATTTTTCTAATATTTCCATTATCATCTATGTATTCACATTTTGGTAATAGACTTTCTAAGGCACCTTTAGTTATAGAAAGAAATTTATCATCATATTTGTGGACAGTTGTCATCAATTTTCTTTCTGATTCAAAAGGAATTTCGTCGATTCGTGGATATTTTTCCTGTAATTCATTTTTCATTTTTCCTAATTTTTTCAATGCGATAACGAGAGCTACTTCTGTAGGATCACCTATTTCTCTTCCTTCATCATCTATTTCAGCATCGGAACATAACGCTGAATATTCAATCAGTTTTAATAATCTTTTGTTATCGCTTTCTTTAAATTCATTTACCTTTTTATCTATATATACATTTGTAACGGTCATCTTATTTAATGTCAATGTTCCTGTTTTATCAGTACAAATAACATTTGCGCTACCCAAAGTTTCTACGGCAGGAAGTTTCTTTATTATAGCATTTCTTTTAACCATTCTTTGAACACCAAGTGCAAGAGTAACTGTGACTATGGCAGGAAGGCCTTCAGGAATTGCTGCTACAGCTAAACTTACGGCTGTCAAAAACATATCCATAAGAGGGGTTCCTCTAAATATCCCAATAACAAAAATTACTCCACAAATTGCAAGAGCAGCTATAGCTAAAGTTTTTCCTAATCGAGCCAGTCTTTCTTGTAAAGGAATTTTTACTTCTTCTTCTCCCATCATGGAAGCTATTTTCCCTATTTCTGTATTCATACCAGTATTAGTGACAACCATTTTTCCTCGACCATATACAACGGTTGTTCCACTAAATACCATATTTATCCTATCTCCCAATGATACACCGTCAGAATCTAATCGAGTATTTTTTTTATCCACAGGCACAGATTCTCCTGTTAAAGAAGATTCATTAATCTTAAGGTTGGCAGATTCTATAAGACGCCCGTCCGCAGGCACAAAATCACCAGCTTCTAAAATAACAATGTCTCCTGGCACAAGTTCTTTTGTAGGTAAAACTTGTATCTTCCCATCTCTTAATACCTTGGCATGAGGAGTGGAAAGTTTTTTAAGTGCCTGTAAAGCTTGGTTGGCTTTGTTTTCTTGAATTACACCTAATAAGGCATTAAGTACAACAATTGCTATAATTATTACAGCATCTGTAGTTTCACCAACAAATAACGAGATAAGCGCCGCTATTAATAAAACTACTATCATAAAATCTTTAAATTCATCTATAAACATTTGAAAGAGCGATTTACCCTTTTTTTCCTCAAGTTCGTTATAACCGTATTTTTTGATTCTTTCTGCAGCTTCTTGTGATGTCAAGCCTTTAGTAGAAGTTTGTAGTTCCTGTAAAACTTCGTCTACTTCTTTGTCGTAAAATTTAGGCATATTTTTCCTCCCTTGATTAATAAAATTTATTACTATCTTTAGAAATTCCAAAACTTAAGTTTTGCCAATCTTTTAGTTTTAAATTTTTTTTTCAAAGATATTTCCATAATCCTAATACTTACTAACTATGAATTTCTTTAACTTCTTCGCCACGTGTAGTGAAAGAGAGGGGGAAGGGCTCTGCCCTGGACTCACTATAAATTCAAATGCTTATTTTCTGAAAAATTATATTTTCCAAAGTCTCTACATAATTCTCACTAATTCTTAATTTCTTTAACTTTTTAGCTACGTGTAGTGAGAGAGAGGGGGAAGGGCTCCGCCCTGGACCCACTATAAATTCAAAAGCTTATTTTCTGAAAAATTATATTTTCCAAAGTCTCTACATAATTCTCACTAATTCTTAATTTCTTTAACTTTTTAGCTACGTGTAGTGAAAGAGAGGGGGAAGGGCTCCGCCCTGGACTCACTATAAATTCAAATGCTTATTTCTGAAAATTCTCATTTCTAAAGTCCTTATCTAATCTTTACTAACTGTGAATTTCTTTAACTTCTTCGCTACATGTAGTGAAAGAGAGGGGGAAGGGCTCTGCCCTGGACCCACTATAAATTCAAATGCTTATTTTCTGAAAATTCTCATTTCTAAAGTCCTTATCTAATACTTACTAATTCTTAATTTCTTTACCATTTTCGGTACTTGTACCAAGACAGGGGAGGGTGGTGTTAGTAAAATTTTTAGGATCAGAACATACAAAAAAGACCTTTATCCATATACCTATGAATAAAGGTCTCACTCTCAAGTTATCTTGCTGTACTACCGGGCTATTGCCGTTATGACGATAGTACAGAACGAGTTACTCCCCTTTTTATTTTTATTGTATATAAGTAATTGTTATTAAACAAAAAAATTATATCATTTTTTCTGTTTCCTTTCAAGTTTCCAAATAAAAAATTTATAAATTTTAAATTAGAAATTTATGATATAATATTTATATATTTAAATTAGAAATTTTATGCTGAAAATAAGGTTTTGGATTTAAAGCTGGTCAGAGTTATTAATTTTTAGGTACTTTAGAAATGAAAATTTTCAGAAAATAAGCATTTGAATTTAAAATGGGTTCAGGGCGGAGTCCTCTCTCCCTTCCTTGGCTACAAGTACCGAAAAAGGTAAAGAATTAAGAATTAATGAAGATTAGAGCTATGGAGGTATTTTTGAAAAAATTTAAAACTAAAATATTGGTAAAACTTAGGTTTTGGAATTTCTAAAGTGAGTATTATTAATTTTGAATAGGAGGGAACTTTCATGAAAAAATATGCGCAAACGCATGAATACGTAATTTTAGAGGGAAATATTGCCAAAGTTGGAATTTCTAAAAAAGCTGCAGAAGAGTTAGGAGATATTACCTACGTAGACCTACCAGAGATTGGTAAAGAAGTCAAAAAAGGAGAAGTACTTTGCTCTATAGAGTCTGTAAAATCTGCAGAAGATGTATATGTACCAGTAAGCGGGAAAATTGTTGAAATTAACAATGAGTTAGAAGATAAACCAGAGTTAATTAATGAGGATGCAGAAGGGAAAGGTTGGATTGTAAAAATTGAAGTCTCTGATACATCTGAACTTAATGAATTGTTAGATGAAGATCCGGAAATTTAATATTTTTAATTTTTGATATAAGGTCTCTGTTTATGCGGAGACCTTTTTGTTTTGGTTTCTAAAATGAAAACATACAATAAAAACAAAAAACTCCAGGCAACTAAAGGGATAAAAATAGAACCAAATTTAATAGGTTCCCAAAAGGTAAACACATTCACAAAGTTTTTAGTTGCTATAGCAAAATTTGTTGAAAAAAGCGTTATAAAATTAAAAGGCAATATTATTGAAAATAAAGCACATAATATTAATAAAGTTACTGCTGGTGTAAGAAGAGGGGTTATCAAGAGTCCAGTCAAAGATATCTCTCCAAAATTTATCAGTGCAATAGGAAAAATGCCAATATAAGCAGCAACAGGCATTATTAGAGTTTTAATAAACGAATTATCTATTCTTTCTAAAGTGAATAATATCATGAAAGCTGCAGCGTAACTCATTTGAAAGCTTACGTTTAGAATATTATTTGGTAGAAATAGTAGATTTATATAACCTACAAGTCCTAAAATATTAAAAGAACTTACAGGAATATCGAAAAATCGAAAAATATTTAAGGTTACCAATAATAAAACTGCTCGAACAGAACTAGGAGTGAAACCTGTAAATATCAAGTAAAAAGAGATGATAACAGAATTAATTATTAAGCGAGCGTTTCTTTTTAAAATTAAAAAGTTAACAAAAAAACTTACTATTCCATAAAGTATATAAACATGCATTCCAGAAACTGCGAATAAATGTAGAGTTCCGGTTTTTTTAAAAACTTCATTATCTTTTATATTTCCCATAAAAGAACTTATTAAGATATCTCTTGCTTCTTCATTTTCGATATTCTTTTGTATCTTATTTATTGCATTATCTTTAACTTTCATTATAGAAAAATTATTAGAAGGCGCAATATAAATAGGCTTCAAACCTTTTTTATCCGCTTGTCCATATACATAAACATTTTTACCAGTTGTAATAGGTACAGTACTGAATTCATTGTAATAAAATTTATAATAATTTTTATAGTTATACCATTGTGAATCATAGTACAATTTTTTTGAAAAAACTGTATAGCTGTTACCTCTTTTGTCTATAACTTTACCTAAAACACCAACTTCACCTTCAGGAATTATTGGAGTATAAAACATTGCGGGAATAAGCATTAGAGATAAAAGTAAAATCTTTAAATTATCTTTTTCAAGCAATTTTAAAGTAATTATTATTAAAATAAAGACTATTATAACTAAAGTCTTATTAAGATAGGAGAGTGAAAGTAAGAGGCTAAAAATTAAAAATAATTCAATAAAGAAAGGAATTCTTTTTTTATTAGTTTTTTCTATGTTATTTTAAGCCTCCTTCTGAGTTATTTTATTATTACCTTTAGAAATTATAAAACTCAGATTCTATAAATATTTTGACGTTTAGTTTTTTCAAAAAAATACCTTCACTACTCTAATTTTAACCAACTGGCTATTTCTTTAACTTTTTTGCTACGTGTAGCTAAGGAGAAGGGGAGGGCTCCGCCCTGGACCCAATTTAAATTCAAAACCTTATTTTTCAAAGATCTTCATTTTTCTTTGTTATTACTAAAAACAAAAGGATCGCTTAAAACGATCCTTTAATTATTTTAACTCTATTATGGTGCCGGGGGCGGGACTTGAACCCGCACGAGTTTAAAACTCATATGGCCCTCAACCATACGTGTCTACCAATTCCACCACCCCGGCATATATACCATAAAATCTTTAACTTTCAGATTTATTATACACTACCTATAATGCTTTGTCAAGAAAGTTACTATAAAAATAAAAAAGTTTGTTTATAAATTCTCATTTTTGCGTGATATAATATATATAACCAAAAGGGCAAAGAAAGCTGGGATAAAATTTGAAGATTGGGTTGATATTTGGTACTCGACCAGAAGCTATAAAAATAGCACCTATTTATAAAAGGTTAAAAGAAGTTGGAGTAGAAGTAGTTGTTATAACAACTGCTCAACACAGGGAAATGCTTGATCAGATGCTGAGAATATTTGAGATGACTTCTGATTACGATTTAAATGTAATGATCCCCAATCAATCACTTTCAGATTTAACCCAGAGATTAATTCAAAAAATTGATGAAATTTTTAAGAAAGATAAATTTGATTTTGTGATAGTCCAAGGAGATACAACTTCTGCTTTTATAGGAGCGTTGGTAAGTTTTTACTATAAAGTTCCTGTAGCTCATATAGAAGCAGGGTTAAGAACAAATAATATGTACGATCCTTTTCCAGAGGAAATAAATAGAAGGCTTATAAGTGTCCTTGCAACTGTTCATTTTGCTCCAACCCAAAATGCGAAAAAAAACCTTTTAAAAGAAGGAATTGATGAAAATAGAGTAATTGTTACTGGGAATACAGTTATAGATGCCTTATTATGGGTAAAAAATACTAAGAAAAATGAAATGGAAAGTGTTTTACAAAAATATGAATTAAAAGATAAAACTTATATTCTTTTCACCATGCATAGAAGAGAAAATTGGGGAGAGCCTATAAGAAAAGTTTTAAAAGCCGTTAAAATGTATTTAAAAGAAAATTCTCATGTATATTTAGTTTATCCTGTACATCCTAATCCAAAAGTCAAAGATTTAGTACACAGTGAATTGGAAAATATAGAAAATGCAATGGTTTTAAATCCTTTAGAATATACTGAATTTTTAGCTCTTATGAGTAAATGTTTATATATTATGACTGATTCAGGCGGAATTCAAGAGGAAGCAGCTACATTTAATAAGCCCGTTTTAGTATTAAGAAACACCACGGAAAGGTTAGAATCTATAGAAGCCGGTATAGCAAAGTTAGTTGGAACAGATACCGAATTTGTATATAGAAATATGAAATTGTTAGAAGGCCCTATATATAAACAAATGATAAATAAAGAAAATCCTTATGGTGATGGAAGAGCAAGCGAAAGAATAATCAATTATTTGGTTAATTTTGACAAAGATTCGGCAAAAAATAAAAATTAAAGACTTTAGAAACGTAGATTTTTCTGAAAATAAGCTTTTGAATTTAAAATGGGTCCAGGGCGGAGCCCTTCTCTTTCTTGCTACACGTAGCGAAAAACTAAAGAAATTAAGAATTAGTGAGAATTAGAACTTAGAATGACTAAAAAAGAAGTAGAAACTTTAGAAATGAAAATTTTCAAAAAATAAGGTTTTGAATTTAAAACGGGTCCAGGGCGGAGCCCTCCTTCCTCTTCTTCGATATGTATAGTAAAGAATTTAAAAAAATAGTTAACTTGTCAAAATTAGAATTGCATAAGCATTTTATAAATAAAGATTTTAGAAAATAATCTTTTGAATTTAAAACGGGTCCAGGGCGGAGCCCCCTCCCTCTTCTTCGATATGTATAGTAAAGAATTTAAAAAAATAGTTAACTTGTCAAAATTAGAATTGCATAAGCATTTTATAAATAAAGATTTTAGAAAATAAGTTTTTGAATTTAAAACGGGTCCAGGGCGGAGCCCCCCCTCTCCTTCAATATGCGTATCGAAAAAGGTAAACACTAAATTATCTATAAAATATGAATTTTGGAATTTCTAAGGACAGTAAAATATAAATTCATAGGAGGTATGAAAAAATGAAAAAATGGAAAACCTTATTTTTTATGTCATTAATTTTATTGTTGTCTTTTAATGTTTTTGCTGCGATATCAGATACAGTAAGAGGAGCTCGAATAGCAATTGAAGAATTGTTGAGTAAACCAGATAGTGGAGCTTTTTTACAATTAGTAGAACAAGCCGAGGGACTTGTCATATTCCCAACATTTTATAAATTAGGTTTCGTTGTGGGAGGCCAATACGGAGAAGGTATCGTTCTCAGAAAAGATCCAGAAAGTGGAGAATGGTATGGTCCTGCTTTTGTAAATATTTATGGTTTAAGTTGGGGTGCTCAAGCAGGAGTTCAATCAGCTTCTCTTGTGTTGGTAGTAATGAACGAAGAGGGTATAAACGGATTTATGGGCAATAATTTTACTTTAGGAGGTTCTGTAGGAGTTTCAGCCGGTCCCTTAGGAAGGCAACTCTCTGCAGATGTTGATTATAAGCTTAAGGCATCTATATATTCTTATTCAGTTTCGAAGGGATTTTATGCGGGTGTTTCTGTAGCAGGAGCTTACATAAGAACAAACGATAATGCTAACGAAGCCTTTTATAGGCAACCTCTTACACCTGAACAGATCTTGAAAGAGAAAAAGGTGGATGGAGAAGCTGAGCAACTCATAAAACTTATTGAAAAAGCAATTAGTGATAGTAAGTTAAAAGATAAACAAGAGTTATAGAGAAATAAACTTTTGAATTTAAAACGGGTCCAGGGCGGAGCCCTCTCCTCTCTGGCTATAAGTACCAAAAGAGTTAAAAATTTATATCTTGTAAGGATTAGATAGACACTTTAGAAATGGAGATTTTTCTGAAAATGAACTTTTGAATTTAAAACGGGTCCAGGGCGGAGCCCTCTCCTCTCTCCTTAGCTACACGTAACGAAAAAGTTAAAGAAATAGTCAGTTGGTCAAAATTAGAGTAGTGAAGGTATTTTTTGAAAAAAACTAAACGTCAAAATATTTATAAAATATGAATTTTGGAATTTCTAAAGATAGTAAAATATAAATTAAAAGGAGGAAAAAAGCTATGCCTTATGTTAACACAAAAGATATTTTGGAAAAAGCTAATAAAGAGTATTATGCAATAGCTGCTTTCAACATTAACAATTTAGAGTTTCTTCAGGCTATAGTTGAAGCAGGTATAGAAAAAAGGTCTCCTATCATAATTGAAACAAGTGAAGGAGCTATGAAATATGCTGGATTAGGAGATCCTTTAAGAGGAGCAAGGATTTTTGTAAAAATGGTTAGAGAATTTGCCGATACTTTAAATATACCAATTTCTTTACATCTTGATCATGGTAAAGATTTTAAGTATATAATGGCTGCTATAAAAGCTGGGTATTCGTCGGTAATGATTGATGCATCTGATAAACCATTTGAAGAAAATGTGAGAATAACAAAAGATATAGTAAGAATAGCTCATGCAGTAGGGGTTTCTGTTGAAGCAGAACTTGGAAAATTAGCAGGTATAGAGGATAACGTTTTTTCGGCTGAGAATGTATTAGTAAATCCTGATGAAGCTAAAAAATTTGTTGAAGAAACTTCTGTGGATTTTCTTGCTCCTGCTATTGGGACTTCTCATGGTGCTTTCAAATTTAAAGGAGAAGCGAAATTAGATTTTGAAAGATTAAAGAAAGTTAAAGAATTGACAGGCATTCCATTAGTCCTTCATGGTGCTTCAAGTGTTGTTCAAGAAATGGTCGATATAGCAGAAAAATATGGTGCTGATTTTGGTGGGTCTAAAGGTGTCCCTTCAGATATATTAAAAGAAACAGTTAAACTTGGAATAAATAAAGTAAATACAGATACAGATCTTAGAATGGCTTTTATAGCAGGGTTAAGAGAATTTCTTCATAATGATTCGAAAGAATTTGATCCGAGAAAATACATGAAAACAGCGAAAGAGTATGTTAAAAAAGTTGTTATAGATAGAATGGAGCTTTTAGGTTCTGCAGAAAAGGCCTAATATAATAATTAGATGCCTACTTAAGATAGATAAATTTGGTTTAGATTATGTAGCAACTTCCCTTACAAATAGGGAATTATAAAATATTGGAGGACGTCACATGAAAATATTGGTAATAAATTCAGGCAGTTCCTCTTTAAAATATCAAGTACTGGATATGAAAACTGAAGAATGTTTGGTAAAAGGGATAGTAGAAAGAATAGGTGAAGACCAATCTGATATAAAACATAAAAATAAAGAAAAAATTTGTGAAAATGATAAAAAGATAAAAGATCATGAAGAAGCGTTAAAAGAAGTAATGAAATTGTTGATAGATCCAGAATACGGATGTTTGAAAGAGTTAAGTGAAATAGATGCTATAGGTCATAGAGTTGTACATGGAGGAGAAAAATTTTTCTCGTCGGTTCTAATAAATGATGAAGTTATAGAAGCTATAGAAGAAAACTCTGACCTCGCTCCTTTGCATAATCCACCCAATTTAACAGGAATAAGAGCGGCAAAAAAACTTTTACCTGGCGTTCCACAAGTTGCGGTTTTTGATACTTCTTTTCATCATACGATGGAACCAAAAGCTTACATGTATGGTTTAGCTTATGAATTATACGAAAAATATAAAATTAGAAAATATGGATTTCATGGAACAAGTCATAGATATGTCAGTCAAAAAGCTGCTGAAATATTAGGAAAAGATATAGAAAGTTTAAAAATAATAAGTGCCCATTTAGGAAACGGAGCTTCATTAGCAGCAGTAGATAAAGGTAAAGTTATAGACACTTCCATGGGATTTACACCATTAGAAGGTTTAATAATGGGAACAAGAAGTGGAGATATAGATCCAAGTATTCCTTTGTTTCTTTTAAGAAAAGGATATACTATAGATGAAGTTGATGATATATTGAACAAAAAAAGTGGACTAACAGGTTTGAGTGGAATAAGTAACGATATGAGAGACATAAAAAAAGCGATAAGGGAAGGAAATAAAAAAGCTAAATTGGCATATGATGTATATGTATATAGGTTAGCTAAATACATAGGAAGTTATGCAACTATACTAAAAAGGTTTGATGTATTGATATTTACAGCAGGAGTAGGAGAAAACAATCCAGAGATAAGAAAAGATGTGTGTGACTATCTCGATATATTTGAATTAAAATTAGACGAAGAAAAAAATAACATTTTAAATAAAGAAGATAGAATTATATCAACTTCCGATTCGCATGTAAAGGTCTTAGTAATAAAAACCGATGAAGAGTTGATGATTGCTAAAGATACTAAGAAAATAGTAGAAAAAATGGGTAAAAATTAGTAATCAATAAAAAAACCGCCTTATTTAAAGGCGGTTTTTTTATTAGTTTTCGACAATATCTTTAAGTTGTGCTACTCTGTTTGGGTGTCTTAACTTCCTTAAGGCTTTAGTTTCAATTTGTCTTATTCTTTCCCTTGTAACATTGAAAAATTGTCCCACTTCTTCCAATGTTTTTTGTTTACCGTCTAAAAATCCATATCTCATTTTTAGCACCAACGCTTCTTTTGGACTTAAAGTATCGAGGACTTCTTCTATTTTTTCTCTCAAAATCATCCTTTGTGCTTCTTCTTCGGGAGTAGTATCGTCTGTACTTACAAAATCCCCTGCTTCAGATTCTTCATCTTCTCCAGTACCGTTCGAAATTGGAGAATTTAAAGATAAAACTTCTTTTGCGCTCATCAAAATTTCATTGATTTTATCTTCTGGTTTTTTCATTATATTGGCAAGTTCTTTGGCAGAAGGATAATCTCCATTTTCTTGTAAATATTCTCTTATAACTTTATTCATTCTATTAATAGTTTCCACTAAGTGCACAGGTATTCTTATGGTTCTTGCCTGATCAGCTATAGCCCTTGTAATAGCTTGTCTTATCCACCAAGTCGCATAAGTAGAAAACTTGAATCCTTTTTTCCAATCAAATTTATTAACAGCTTTTATTAACCCGATATTTCCTTCTTGGATTAAATCTAAAAAGCTTAAGCCTCTTCCGGTGTATCTTTTGGCTATACTTATAACCAACCTTAAATTTGCTTTGATAAGCTCGTCTCTCGCTTTTTGGTCGCCTTTTTGAGCTCTCATAGCAAGCTGTCTTTCACGAGATGGGCTTAAAAGATCTACTTTACTTATTTCTTTTAAATAAATTTTTATTGGATCACCTAAGGAAATATTATCATACATTTTTAATTCAGTATCTCCAAATAATTCTTCTATTTCTTCATCTTCTTCTTCATTTTCAACAAGAGTATCTTTCATATCTGTTTCCATATCATCATCTTCAATTTCATCCATAATTTCTATTCCCTCTGCCTCTAATGTTTCGTATATTTTTTCAATAAAGTCACTATCTATTTCATCAGATATTTCAGCAGGGATAGCCTCGTCTATATCAGAATAAGACAATCTATTTTCATTCTTTTTAGCTTTATTTTTGAGTAATTCTATGATTTTATCTACTGAAGGAATATCATTATTATCCTTTTTCATTTTAACCTTTACCGCATTTCCTTCTTCTTTTAAATCATCAAAATTCATAGTTTCTATGCTCTTAATAATCTCTTTTTCCTCTTTTTGAGATATTTTAGTCTTAGCCATCTTTTCCCCTCCCTTCACAATTTGGGAAAAACTATTTTTATGTTTTGTTTGAAAGTAGATTTTAAAATCTTGGCATAAAAGCAACCATTTATTTAGACACAATATATCTAAAAATGTTCAAAATGTTTTAAGCCTTATAATAAATTTTTGTAAATTATAATTTAATTTTATAATTTCCGAATAATTTCTAAAGGATAGTCTTTCAAAACACTAATCGCTTCTTGACTATCTAATCCAGCAGAAACAGCTATTTTAAAGGCAAACTCATAATCTAAAAAATCATTTGGTCCATGTCCATCGCTGTTTACTAACAATTTAGCCCCAAATTTTTTGGCTAATTTGCAAACATGTCCATTAGATAAACTGTGTCCTCTTCTTGCACTGAGCTCTAAAAAAATACTATTTTTTGCAGCTTCTTGGACGTCTTCTTCAGAAATTAATCCTGGATGAGCCAATATATCCACATACTTTGACCTTACCGCATAATAATTTGTTTTTTCTATAACAGGTTCTACAATAGTTTCTCCATGTACAACTACAATTTGAATCCCTTTTTCTTTAGCATATTTTGCTAAACTGTCTATTATTGAAGGTGGAACATGTGTGATTTCAACACCAGCGAGTATTTTTATATCAGTAAAATAAGAACCTTCTTTTTCTATAAACTTATTCAAGTTATCTATAACAAAATCAATATTTGATTCATCAACATGATCTGTTATAGCAATTGCTGAATATCCATGAATTTGTGCATGTCTTATTTGCTCGCTGCATATTAGTTCTCCGTCACTTAAAATTGTATGTGTGTGAAAATCATATATTTTATGCATTCTTGATCCTCCTTACATTATTTTTAGTTATTTTAGAAATTCTAAGTTTAAATTTTTTATAAAGCGCTATAATTCTAATAATTAGTAACTGTTTATTTTTTTAATTTGGTTGATGCTTCAACCGAAGTAGAGGGGGGCTCCGCCCTGGACCCGTTTTAAATTCAAAAGCTTATTTTCAGAAAAATCTCCGTTTTTAAAGTGTCTATCTAATCCTCACAAGCTATGAATTTTTTAACTTTTTTGGTACTTGTAGCCAAGGAAGGGGGGAAAGGGCTCCGCCCTGGACCCGTTTTAAATTCAAAAGCTTATTTTCAGAAAAATCTCCGTTTTTAAAGTGTCTATCTAATCCTCACAAGCTATGAATTTTTTAACTTTTTTGGTACTTGTAGCCAAGGAAGGGGGAGAGGGCTTCGCCCTGGACCTGTTTTAAATTCAAAAGCTTATTTTCAGAAAAATCTCCGTTTTTAAAGTGTCTATCTAATCGTTACAAGCTATGAATTTTTTAACTTTTTTGGTACTTGTAGCCAAGGAAGGGGGGAGAGGGCTCCGCCCTAGACCCGTTTTAAATTCAAAAGCTTATTTTTAGTGAATACTATGTTTATCAATATTAATTTTTAATAACAAATATATAAATTTGAAAACAGAAAGAGAAAATACTATAAAAGTAATTTTTAAAACTAAAATACTGTATTTTTGACACTTAATTTCAAAATAAAAAGCTTATTTCAGCTGTAAAAAGGCATAATTTCCAAAAATTTTATAATGATAAATTTTGTCAAATTAACATAGGAATACATATTTTTAACTATATTAAATATAAAGGTAACTTAACCATGTTGAAGATTAACATATTTTGTTTTATAATATTAATGAAAATGAGAAAGATCCCCCTATCCCCCTGAGATAAACCCAAACCTTCTTGCCGGATCCGAAATGGATCCGGTTTTTTTTATGTTATAATATTATACCATAAATAAGTTTTTGAATTTAAAATGAGCCCAGAGCGAAGTCCCATTGTCCTTGCCAAAGTTGTGTTAGGTTGAAAGTCTGACAAGTTGTGGCATATTCTTGGCTATAAATACCAAAGAAGTTAAAGAGATGCATAATTAGTGAATGTTAGTTAGGAACTTTAAAAATGTAAATTTTCTAATATAGAATCTGAGTTTTAGAATTTCTAATGAGTATATATAATTTATAGATTTTAGAAAAGAGAATTTTTTAAAAATAAGCATTTGAATTTAAAATGGGTCCAGGGCGGAGCCCTCTCCCCCTTCCTTGGCTACAAGTACCGAAAAAGGTAAAGAAATTAGGAATTAGTAAGGATTAGAAGCGGGGAGGTATTTTGTAAAAAGTTAAACGCTGAAATATTTATAAAATGTGAAGTTTAGAATTTCTAATGAGTATATATAATTAAAGAGGAGAGATCGAATAGATGATTCACAAATTCAATGATATAACCCCTGAAATTTCAGAAGATGTTTTCTTGGCTCCTGATTGCCAAATTATAGGAAATGTAAAAATAGGGAAAGGCTCAAGTATATGGTTTAATACGACTTTAAGAGGTGATATTGGCCCTATAAATATTGGTGAATATACCAATATTCAAGATAATAGTGTTGTACATATTGATTCTAATTTTCCTGTAATTATCGGGAATCGTGTAACCGTAGGGCACAACGCCATAATTCATGGATGTGAAATTGCTGATAATTGTCTTATTGGTATGGGTGCAATAATTCTTAATGGTGCAAAAATTGGTGAAAGTTGTTTAATAGGTGCTGGAACTTTGATAACTGAAAATAAAATTATACCACCGTATAGTTTGGTTATAGGAGTACCTGGCAGGATAGTTAGGAACTTAACTGAAGAAGAAATAGAAAAACTTAAAAATTCTGCAAAAGAGTATTATAATCTTTCAAAAAAATATCTTTTGAAATAAAACTTTAAAAAATTCTTATTTCTATAAAAGTTACATCACTGTTTAAATAATTTTATGTACATTAAGTGGCGTTTAAGATATACATTTTAAGTGATTTTATTGTTGACTTAAAGTTGACAAATATGGTAGAATTTAATCAAAACAGTAATTAAAGAAAAACTGTATAAAAACATAAAACTTAAGAAGTTTAGAAATGATAATTTTCAGAAAATAAGCATTTGAATTTAAACTGGGTCCAGGGCGGAGCCCTCTCCCCTTCCTTGACTACAAGTACCGAAAAAGGTAAAGAAATTAGGAATTAGTAAGGATTAGAAGCGGGGAGGTATTTTGTAAAAAAATCAACGCTAAAATATACATATAATAAGGATTTTGGAATTTCTAAAGTGAATATAATAAAATTTTTGAGGAGGAAAAGGGATGTCAGCTTTGTTAGAAATTAGAGATTTAAAAGCGAAAGTAGCGGAGGAAGACATTGATATATTAAAAGGGGTAAACTTAGTTATTAATAAAGGCGAAATTCATGCTATTATGGGGCCAAATGGTTCGGGTAAATCGACGTTATCTCATGTTATTATGGGAAATCCAAGGTATAAAGTTACATCTGGAGATATATTATTTGAAGGCCAATCTATTTTAGGGTTATCACCTGATGAGAGAGCAAAATTAGGAATTTTTCTTTCTTTTCAAATACCTGAAGAAGTTGAAGGAATTAAAATGAGGCAGTTTTTGATAAGCTCTTTTAGAAATGTTAATCCAGATGATAAAGTTACGGTTTTGAATTTAAATAAAAAGATTTCAGAACTTGCCAAAGGGCTTGATCTTAACACTGATTTTTTAGAAAGATATATAAATGTAGGATTTTCTGGTGGTGAAAAGAAAAAAAGTGAAATACTGCAAATGGGACTTTTACATCCTAAACTATGTATATTAGATGAAATAGATTCGGGCTTAGATATAGATGCTTTGAGAATCGTTGCTGAAAATATAAACAAATTTAAAACTGATGATATGAGTATATTGTTGATCACTCATTATCAAAGAATTCTGAATTATATAGTTCCAGATTTTGTTCATGTTTATATTGATGGAAGAATAGTAATGACTGGGAATGAAGATTTGGCGCAAGAAATTGAGAATAATGGTTATTCAATAGTGGAAAAAGAATTAGGTATAACAATTTCCGAATCTGAGGAGTGAAATTATGGCTAAAGACAAAGAGATAAATTTGGAAGATTTATTGATAGATCAAAGCAAGTTCGATTTCAGAAATCCGGAAAAGTATGCTTATAAGACAATTCCGGGTTTAAACGAAAAGGTTGTTCAAGAAATATCGGAACAAAAGCAAGAGCCAAAATGGATGAGAGATCTTAGGCTGAATTCTCTTCATATCTTTGATACATGGAGAGATCCAAGGTTTGGTGTTGATGTAACAGATTTGGATGTAAGTAAGATAGTAGCATATATACGTCCGAATGCAAAAAGGTCTTCGTATTGGGAAGAGTTGCCTTCTGAAATAAGAGAGACATTTGATAGACTTGGAATACCTGAAGCTGAGAAAAAGGCTTTAGCTGGAGTAGGAGCTCAATATGATTCTGAAGTCGTTTATCAGAATATTAAAAAAGAGTTAGAAAATTTGGGCATTATTTTTTTGGATATGGAGAGTGCTGTAAAAAAGTATCCTGACTTGGTAAAAGAATATTTTATGAAAGCAGTTGCTCCTACTAACCATAAATATGCGGCTTTACATGGTGCTGTGTGGAGCGGTGGGACCTTTTTATATGTTCCAAAAGGTGTTAAAGTGCCGTTACCTCTTCAAGCGTACTTCAGAATGAACAATGCAGGAATGGGCCAGATGGAACATACTATAATCATTGCTGATGAAGGTAGCGAGGTAGTTTTTATTGAGGGATGTTCGGCTCCTTATTATGAAGTAACTAACTTGCATGCAGGAATGGTTGAAATATACGTTAAAAAAGGTGCAAGGGTGAAATATGCTACAATACAAAATTGGAGCAAAAATACATACAATTTAAATACAAAAAGAGCTATAGTAGAAGAAGATGGAATTATGGAATGGGTTTCAGGATCGCTTGGAAGTCATAAAACAATGATTTATCCTTCTTCTATACTTAAAGGAAAAGGTGCCAAGACCGAAACTAAAGCTATTACTTATGCTGGTCCAAATCAACATATGGACTCTGGATCAAAAGTATTCATGTTTGCACCCTATACAAGCGCTAACGTTGATGCAAGGAGTATAAGCATAGGTGGAGGTTGGGCTTTTTATAGAGGTTGGTTGAAAATAGGTGAAAATGCTAAAGGCGCTAAAGCTTCTGTTGCTTGTCAAGCTCTTATGCTTGATAACATTTCAAAAAGTGATACAGTTCCTCTCATTGAGGTATATACAGATGATGCAGATGTTGGGCACGAAGCACGTATTGGAAGAATAAAAGAAGAACAAATATATTACTTAATGAGTAGAGGGCTTAGTGAAGCAGAAGCCAAGGCTATGATTGTTAGAGGTTTTGTGGAACCATTCGCAAAAGAATTGCCTCTTGAATACGCTATAGAATTAAACAGACTTTTGAATTTGGAAATAGAATCATCAATAGGGTGAGGAGTGAATATCATTGGATACAATATTTGAAAAAGCAATAGATATGAGACATAACAACTTAAAAGCAGTTGAATGGCAAGTGCCTCAAATAAAACCTAAAAGAGATTATGGAGAATTTGAATTTCAATCTTCATTGGAGCATATATCAAGCGATTTATTAAAAACATATAAGAGTTATAGATATGAAGCATATAAAAATTGGGGCTTTCCTAAATGGAAAAGATCAAATCTAAATGGGTATGAGCCTTTAAAATATGTTTCTGTTGTTCCTGTGAGTGTTAAAGGAAAAATAAAAGGAATAAACGGAATCGATGAAGAAGGCATAGAAATACTTGCAAAATATGATTTTGAGGGTGCCCACAGGAAATTTCTTTTAATGGCGGAAGCCTTTTCTAATACAGGATTTTATTTAAAAACTGAGGAAGGAGAAAGTTTAGATCCCGTTATAATTAATTATGATTGGAAATTTCCTATATATGAAACCTCTGTTTACAATATAAAGCCGAACTCTCGAGCAACTGTTATAAGAATTGTAAGATCTAAGAACTTTGAAGAAGGGTTTAAGACTACCTCTAATAGGATTATTATCCATGAAAATGCTTCTTTTGAATTGATAAACATTAATCTAAATGGTGATAACGATATCAATATTGACAATATTTTGTTAGAAGTAAAAGAAAATGCTCATGTAAAAGTCACAGATATACAGGTTGGAGGTAAAATTTCAGCACCTCATATAGTTTTTAGATTATCAGAAAAAGGAGCTAATGCTTCACTTTACCCTTATTTTCTTGGAAGCCGTAAAAATGTAATAGATATGCTTTATTTATTGAGGTTCTATGCTCCTGAAACAGTAGGTATTATAAACGGGAAAGGAGTTATAAAAGACGAATCAAAAGCCATATTTAGAGGATTCCTCGATTTGAAAAGAGGGGCAAAGGAAGCGAGTGCGTCGGAATCAGAATATACGCTTACTCTTTCAGAAAAAGCTAAAGCGGAGGCCATCCCGAGCCTAATAGTAGATGAAAACGAAGTAAACGCTGCCCATGCTGCAAGTGTAGGAACTATAGAAAAAGAAAAATTATATTATCTTATGACACGTGGATTTTCTTTAGAAGAAGCAAAAAGACTCATAGCTTACGGTATATTCGAGCCGGCTATAGAAACAGTGAAAACTTTTGTGGAAGACATAAGTCAGGAGGTAAAAGATGCTGTCTTCCAAAGAATATAAAGAGTTATTTCCTGCCTTAAAAAGAAAGATAAATGGACATGATTTAATTTACCTTGATAATGCAGCGACTACTTTAAGATCTAAAGAAGTTATGGACGCTGTATGTGAGTATAGTTTAAATCATCATGCTAATGTTCATAGATCTTCTCATACTTTAGCTGCTGAGGCTACCAAGATGTACGAAGATGCAAGAGAGAGAGTTGCAAATTTTATAGACGCAGAAAATGAAGAAATAATTTTTACAAAAGGTGCGACCGAATCAATAAACTTAATTGCGTATTCACTGGCTACATCTAAGATTATTCAACCTGAAGAAGAAATCCTTATAACAACTTTGGAACATCATGCTAACTTTGTTCCATGGCAGCAGATAGGCAAAATTTTTAATATAAGAGTAAAATACTACCAAGCAAAAAATGGGATTTTTAATTTTGACGATTATTTAACATATATTTCTCATAAAACAAGGGTAATAAGTATAACCGCGGTTTCAAATGTTACAGGACAAGTAATTCCGATAGAAGAATTAATAAGTAAAGTTAGACAAATCAGAAAAGATATAATAATTGTCGTTGATGGAGCTCAATCTGTTCCACATCTTCCAACAAACGTAAAAAAAATGGACGCAGATTTTTTGGTATTTTCAGGCCATAAAATGCTTGGCCCCACAGGAGTTGGGGTTTTATTTGGTAAAAAAGAGTATTTAAATAAGATAAACCCTTTTTTATTTGGCGGTGAAATGATAGATAAAGTTACTACAAAAGATACATCTTTTAATATCTTACCCTATAAATTTGAAGCTGGAACACCTAACGTTGATGGTGCGGTAGGTTTAGCTAAAGCAATAGAAATATTAGAAGATATAGGAATGCAGAATATTAAAGAACACGATAAAATATTGACTGATTATGCAATAGAACAATTAAAGTTATTGAATTTTTTGGAAATTTACGGTCCAAAAAACGAAAGCCAATGTTCCATCGTATCTTTCAATGTGAAAGGAATTCATCCACATGATGTATCCCAGCTCTTGAATGATTTATACGGAATAGCCATAAGAAGCGGGCATCATTGTGCTCAGCCGATAATGGAAGAGTTGGGAGTAAAATCGACCTGCAGAATAAGTTTTTACATATATAATGAAAAAGAAGACATTGACAAACTTATATTAGGATTAAAAAAAGTTTGGGAGTGGTTAAAATAGGATTAGAAGATTTATACTCAGATATAATTTTGGATTACGCAAAAAATAGTAAGTACAAAAAAGAAATATCTTCTGCGAGTAAATCCGAAGGAAAGAACATGTCTTGTGGCGATGAAATTACTTTATTTGTAAAAGTAAAAGATGATGTTATAGAAGAAATTTCTTTTCTTGGCCATGGTTGTATCATAAGTCAAGCTTCGGCTGCAATGATGTGTGAAATATTAGAAGGAAAAACATTGCAAGAGGCAACGCAAATATTTGAAGAGGTTATAAATATGTCTCAAGGCAATGATTTTAATAAAGAATTAATCGATGGAGTGGGAATTTTTTCTGATATATCAAACTTTCCAATGAGAACAAAATGTTTTACTTTAGCATGGCATACCTTTGAAGAAGCGCTTAAAAGCTACCATAACAGGAGTGAAAAATTATGATAATAGATTTAAAAAATATAAAAAACATCGCATTAATTGGTGCCTCGCCAAATAAAGAAAAATTTGGATATAAAATATTTAAAGATCTAACAAAAAAAGGATACACAGTCTATTTAGTAAACCCCAATCATGATGAAATTGAAGGAATAAAAACTTACAAATCAATAAAAGATCTTCCTAAAGAAAAAATTGATTTGATGGTTTTTGTTATTCCACCCCAACTTGGAATAAAAATCCTTAAAGAAGCATATGAAGTAGGATTCAGAAAATTTTGGTTTCAACCAGGAGCAGAATCAGAAGAAATTGAAAATTATCTTGAAGGTTTAAAAGATGTCGATTATTCTTTAATAAAGTGCATAATGGTTGAGACAAGTAAATTATTATAAAATTCGATTAATTCTTGCCCGCAAAAATTTTCATTCAAATTTATAAATGTAAAAGTCCGGCCTGATTCCCTGTTATTGGAGAATAAATAAAGAAATCTTACTTTTATCATTTCCTTTTTGTTTCCTTATCCAGAAGATGAAACAAGAGGGATTTTTATTTTACAGTCAAAACTTTCGCTATTATGGTATAATTTAATTAGATATAAACTCAAATCCTACAACAAAAGGAGAAAATGATGG